>JBAPXO010000794.1:0-4741 GCA_049284255.1 Solirubrobacteraceae bacterium
GATCTCCGGCGAACGCGTCGCGGGCGCCGGGCCGGTGGGCCCGCGGCCTACCCCCCCGCCGGATTAGGCCCGACCGACGGGTTGGCGCGCCCGTCGAGCTCGCCCTCTTGGCTGGTGGTCTGACGGGTGGCGGCGGCCTGACCTCGGGGCGTACCGTCGCCATCGTCGGCGGGGCTCTCAAGAGCGGCAATCCGGCTCGATAGGCCCTTGATCGCGTCGGCCACCGGGTCGGGGAGGTGTATCCAGTCGGCGTCGGGGCCCTCGGGCCGGCGGCCCTCGACCCGCACCGGATGTCCGGGATTGCCGACCACGGTCGCGTTGGGCGGCACATCATGGATGACGACGCTATTGGCGCCGATCTTGGCCCCGTGTCCGACCATGATCGGGCCCAGCAGCTTGGCTCCCGAGCCGATCGTGACGTTGTCCTGGACGGTCGGGTGACGCTTGCCAGTGGCAAAGCCCGTCCCTCCCAGGGTCACCCCCTGATACAGGGTGACGTCGTTTCCGATCTCCGCCGTCTCACCGATGACGACGCCCATGCCGTGGTCGATGAACAGTCCCTCGCCGATACGCGCAGCGGGATGGATCTCGATCCCGGTCACCGATCGCGCGAGGGCGGCGATCATCCGCGGAAGCAGGGGCACGCCGGCGCCGTACAGGGCGTTCGCGATCCGGTGGGCG
Source organism: Solirubrobacteraceae bacterium (assembly GCA_049284255.1). Lineage (GTDB taxonomy): Bacteria > Actinomycetota > Thermoleophilia > Solirubrobacterales > Solirubrobacteraceae > Palsa-465. The sequence continues at coordinate 682 of JBAPXO010000794.1, forward strand.
AGCAGGGCATGCACGCCCGGCCAGGCGAGCAGGATCTCCGACGCACCCACCCCCCGGGCTGCGGGATCACGGCTCTGCGCGGCCGCGACGTCACGCCGGACCTCCGCTGCGGTGCGCGCCATCAGCTCCAGGCCGAGCATCGAACAAGCGTAGCGACGGGTGTCTGCCGGCCGGTGGGGGTCACCGCCATGCTCACCGGGCCGCTCAGGGAGCGAAGAACGGCGTCGACACGTAGCGCTCGCCGGAATCGGGCAGGACGGTGGCGATCCGCGCGTTGCGCAGCTCGGGCCGGCCAGCGATCTGGAGTGCCGCCCAGACCGCCGCCCCGCAGGAGATGCCGGCGAGCACCCCCTCACGCCGGGCCAGTAGGCGAGCGGTCTCGATCGCGTCCTCGTCGTCGACGGCGATGACCTCGTCGATGAGCTCGCGATTGAGCACGGCCGGTATGAAGCCCGCGCCGATGCCCTGGATCTTGTGAGGGCCGGGAAGGCCCCCTGAGAGGACGGCCGAGGTCCGCGGCTCGACGGCAACGATTCGGCAGTTCGGGTTTCGCTCCTTGAGCACCTCCCCCACGCCGGTGATCGTGCCCCCGGTCCCGACTCCGGCCACGAACACGTCCACGCGGCCCTCGAGCGCATCCCAGAGCTCCTCGGCGGTGGTCTCGCGGTGGATCTGTGGGTTGGCGGGGTTTGAGAACTGATCGGGCAGGAAGACGTCGTCCCGGTTGGCGAGTTCCCGGGCGGCATCCACTGCTTCGGTCATCCCGCCCAGCGATTCGGTCACCGTGACCTGGGCTCCGTAGAGCCTGAGCAGACCCTCACGCTCTCGGCTCATGCCCTGGGGAAGCGTGAGCACCAGGTCATAGCCTCGCGCAGCACACACGAAGGCCAGGGCGATCCCGGTGTTCCCGCTCGTGGCCTCGACGATCGTCGTCCGGCCCGGCGCGATCCGTCCCTCACGCTCGGCGGCGTCGATCATCGCCACCCCGATCCGGTCCTTGACGCTGCCGCCGGGATTGAAGGACTCGAGCTTTCCGAACAGCTCCACACCCTCGGCCAAACGGGTGAGCTTGACCACAGGGGTGTCCCCGACCAGATGGGCGATGTTGCTCGAGACCCGTGTCACGGCGATAAACCCTAGTGCCGTGTTTCTTATCCTGTTATTGACTGCTTCTGACCTGGGGCGTTTAATCGGCGAGAGCCCAGTGCGGAGGGCGCGCTGGTCAATCTCAGGAGGACCGGATGGACGAGCAGAAGACCGCCCCCGAGACCGATCCGGCGGGGCAGGACCTCGAGGTCGAGGATCTGGACGTAGGCGCGGACGCCGACAAGGTGGCAGGTGGGAAGCAGAACATCATCAAGAGCGGCGACCCCGAGGACGGCGGCAACTAAAGGCTCCGGGCCGGGGGCTCGGGCATCGAACTAGACGTTGCATCGCGCGCGCGTTAGCCTGCGTCGGGATGCGCCGGATAGTGGTGGGAATCGTGATCTGCCTGGTGTTCGCCCCCGTCGCCGCTGCCCAGGTCAACTTCGAGGGTGCGGTCAAGCCGCCGCACACTCCCACCGTACGGCCCGGCGACCTGTTTCTGAGCGCCGATGGGACGCTCGAGGTCACGGGCATGCACTGGCGTAATTGGGGAGGCAAGACGGCCGTGGGCTACGGAGAGGCCGAGTACCACGGATGCTCGCCGAGCTGTGCCCAGGCCCCCGCGCACCACGCCAAGGCCGAGGTCAAGCTCTCGAAGATCGTGCGCTGTCAGCACCGCAGCTGGTACGCGCACGTGACCATCTACACCCGCCGCGCCTCAGGCGCATACCGGCTGTATGAGTCTGACCCCACCAACTGGGCTCCCTGCCAGCAGCAGCAGCAGTAGCTCGGCCGGGCCGGTCAGATGTGGTACATGAGCGCGCCGGCCGCGCGGCTCTCCTGCTCGGCCACCGAGGCCACGGTCGCCTCGGCGAGCACCGCCCGCGCCGCCTGCGCGGCCTGCAGGAAAACTCCGTCGGCGGCGTTGCCCAGAGGCCCGTCGAGGAGCTCGACGAGCTCGAGGACAGTCAGCTGCCCGGGGTCACGAGCGAAGCTGTACCCGCCCTTGACGCCGCGCTGGGAGCGCAGGATGCCGGCGCGGCGCAGAGTCGCGAACAGTTGCTCGAGGAACTGGACGGGGATCTGGCGCCGGCGCGCCAGCTCGGCGATCGACACCGGCACCGAGTCGCCGCGCCGATAGAGCTCGATCAGGGCGCTGAGCGCGTAGGGCGACTTGGTCGAGATCGAGATCATGGCTGCGATCGTAACCCAGGGCAGGAGGCCATGGCATCGTTTCGCGCGCCGCGCTGTGTCCCGATGTGGTGTTCAGGGACCCCGGCGGCCTGCTCAGATCCAGCCGCGCTCGGTGGCGATCAGCACCGCCTGGGCGCGATCCATCGCTCCCAGCTTGCCGTAAATGTTGTGCAGATGGGTCCGGATCGTGCTCGTTGAGAGGCCGAGCTCGGTCGCGATCTGCTTGTAGACCATGCCGCGCGCCAGCCGGCGCAGGACGTCGACCTCCCGGGTCGACATCGGGCAGGGCTCAACCTGACGCGGTCGGCCTCCGGCCGCGGGCAGGGGCAGCTCGTACATGACTGTGCGGAGGTTGTTGGGCCCGAGTCCCACCGTCCGGGCTACCGAGAGCATCTCCGAGGGGACGATCGAACCGCCCAGGGCGTAGTGGGCCAGCATGTCAGCCAGGCGCACCAGCGCCGCCTCGCCGTCGGCATCCTCGGCGTGATGGCGCTCGATGACGCTGGCGATCGTCCTGGGTAGCGCCCAGCGCCGCGCCAGCACGCCGCCGACCAGGGCGTGATCGACCCCCAGCTCGCGCCGCTCGCGCTGGAGGCGCTCCTCAGGCGTGCGAGCGTCGCCGTGAACCTGACCGGGATAACCCGGGTAGGCGTGGACGAGGACGAGCTTGCCGATGTCGTGCAGCAGCGAGGTGACCATCAGCCGGTCACGCTCGTCGTAGCCAACCTCGCGGGCCAGCCGGTCGGCGGCGCGCTGGGTGGCCACGGCGTGCAGGCGGAAGCGCTCCGGGAGGCCCTGCCAGACCGCCGTGCGCTCGAAGAAGTCAAACGTCCGCGCCCGCGTGGCGATCGCCTGCACGGTGCCGGTCGAGAGCAACTCGGTGGCCGCGACGGCACTCTCGACCCGACCGCGTGTCGTTCCGTCGACCTGGTTGGCGAGCCGCAGGACGGTGACGGTCAGGGCGACGTCGCCCTCGACAGCCGAAACCACGTCGGCGATCGACGGCTGACCATCGTCGAACAGCCGTAGCACGCGATTTCGCGATTCAGCGAGCGCGGGATAGGCCTCGAGTGCCTCGAACGCGGTCGTGAGCCGGCGGCCGTGCCCTTCGTTGTGATGGCGCTCTCGCGCCGCGTACGGATCCGTCGGACCGGTCTTCACAGCAGCCAGAGGTACCACCGATGGCTCACTTATCCCTCTTTATTGGGAACCCGATTGGTTTGGAAATCTCCGCGTGCCACTTCCCCACCCTTCGGCGCGTTTATCGGCAAATATTCGATCGGGGTTTAGCCTTCGGCACTTATTTTCGTCCAGTCGGGACACTACTTCGCCTTCACACGGTCCAGTGCGGCGTCGATTCGCGACAGAGCCTCGTCGCGCCCGAGCAGGGCCACGGTCTCGAAGATACCTGGAGACACGGTTTGACCAGCGACGGCGACGCGCACGGGCTGGAACACCTTGCCGGGTTTCTGGCCGGTGCTCTGCACCACTTCGCGCAGCGCCCGCTCGACGGTCTCGGCGTCGAACGGCTCGGCAGCGGCCAGCGCCGCGCGCGCGGCGGCGAGCGCCTGGGCACCGCCATCTGAGGCGATCGTCTTCTGGAAGGCGGCCGGATCGTCGACCGGGCCTTCGAAGACGAAGGAGACCAGCGGCCAGAAATCGGCAAGCGTCTGGATCTTCTCGGCCGAGATTTCGACCGCCCCGCGCAGCCCGGTGCGTCCCGTGAACTGCTCCAGACGAGCCGTGAGCTCATGTATGCCGAGCTCGCGCAGGTAGCGAC
>JBAPXO010000795.1:0-1584 GCA_049284255.1 Solirubrobacteraceae bacterium
CTTAGGTAGGAAGTGTTCAACCGCTGGTCCTGGCGAGGCCGCCAGCGCAAACATCACGAGACAGCCCGACAGACAGCAGGCAGAAGACCAGCAGCCGGCTCGGCGCCAGCCGCCGAGACTTCTGCAAAGTCGCCGTTCCGGCCACCAGATCGCCGCTGCCGCTTCGGCCGGCCGATGATCAAGAGCAGAAGCCAGAGCGCGGGCCGGCGGGTCGGATGAGATAGCTCCTTGTGCGTGATAGGGGAAGTCTCGCTGTCTGGTCGTCCCTGGGTGATGTAGGTGGTCGATGGCGCTGGTTACGATGCTGCCGGTTGTTTGATCTCTGATCTGGAGGTGGTCGATGGCGCCGGTTTCGATCCCGGGACGTCTGGGTGATGTGCGGTTCGACGGCGAGCTGCCGGCGCCAGAGGACCTCGCTAGGGTCTTCGACGAGCTGGACTACCAGATGGCGTGCCAGGCGTATCTGTGGGCACTGCCGTTGGTGTCATACGCGCATTGGAGTCAGCAGCAGCGCGAGGTGTTCGGTGCGACCGACACCGATCTGGTCTGTTACCGGAGCTACCGCGACAAGCTCGGGATCATCACGGCCAACGCGACGACGCCCTACATCATGAATCTGATCGACCTCGGGCAGACCGGGCCGTTGGTCGTCGAGCTTCCGGCGGGACCGACGGCCGGCGGGTTCTCGGATTTCTGGCAGCGCGAGTTCGCGATCGTGGGGGAGATGGGGCCCGACCAGGGGCAGGGTGGGCGGCACCTCGTGGTCCCGCCGGGACAGTCGGCTCCCGCGACCGACGGATACAACGTGGTTGAGGCGACCGGGATGAACATCTTCTTCGGGTTTCGCACACTCGACTCTGATCCGGAACGGTCCCAGACGTTGGTCGAAGCGGTGCGCATCTACCCCTACGCCGAGCGTGACGCTCGCCCCCAGACCCGTCTGGTCTCTCCCGAGGGGCGGAAGTGGTCCGGCGATCAGCCGCGCGGCCTGGACTACTGGAGAACTCTCCACGAGATCTACCAGCGCGAGATCGTCGACGAACGCGACCGGTTTTACATGGCGATGCTGCGGCAGCTGGGAATCGAGCCCGGTAAGCCGTTCGAGCCCGACGACCGTACGCGCAAGATCCTCGAGCAGGCGTCCGCCGCTGGGGAGCTGATGGCTCAGGCCAACGCGTTCGCCAAGCGCTTTGAGGGTTCGAAGTGGTGGCCGGATCGCCAGTGGGATCTGGTGCTGGCGATGACGAACTCGGCCCAGCGGGGCGAGCACTATGAAGAGCTGCTGGAGCGCACGTCTTGGTTCTATGAGGCGGTGACGTTCTCGGAGGCGATGCGCAGCCAGACGCCCGGCAAGGGGCAGGCCTACCTGAGCGCCTACACCGACGCCAACGGTGAGTGGCTCGACGGCGGGCGGACCTACACGCTGCACGTCCCGCCGGATCCGCCGGCCAAGCTGTTCTGGTCGGCGACCGTCTACGACGTCCACGCCCGCTGCCTGATCGACAACGAGCAACAGCGCGGCGACCGGGGCTCGCGCGACTCCGAGCTCGCGCTCAACAAGGACGGATCGGTCGACCTCTGCTT
>JBAPXO010000796.1:0-2260 GCA_049284255.1 Solirubrobacteraceae bacterium
GTCCTGCTCGGGGTCGTAGGTACCGGGAGCGAACCGCGCGATCGTCGGCGGCGACGCGTCCCAGGGGATGCGATCGAGCATGCAGGCGGCCCACCAGCCGTCCTTGTAGATCGCCCGGTTGCCGTAGATCTCGAAGTACTGCACGGTGTGCCGCTCGGCGGCCTTGGCATCGTCGAAGGTGTACAGAAAGCTCGTGCCCTCCATCGGCCGCTGGGCGATCCCGTCGACCACCTTGGGTTCGGGGATGCCGGCCGCTTCGAGGATCGTCGGCCCGACGTCGATGCAGTGGGTGAACTGGGAGCGCAACGCGCCCGTCTCCCGGATCCGCTCCGGCCAGGCGACGACCATGCCGTTGCGCGTGCCGCCGAGGTGGGAGGCGACCTGCTTGCCCCACTGGAAGGGGGTGTTGCCCGCCCAGGCCCACGCGCTCGCGTAGTGGGGCGCGAATGCGTCGGTGCCCCAGGCGTCAAGCCCGCCGTATCCGTCGATCAGCGAGAGCTGCTGCTCGGGCGTCAGCGCGATCCCGTTCTGCATCGTCAGCTCGTTAAACGAGCCGGTGATCGTCCCCTCCATGCTCGCGCCGTTATCGCCGAAGATGTAGAACACCAGCGTGTTCTCCAGCTCGCCCATCTCCTGCACTGCGTCGAGCAGCCGCCCGACGTTCCAGTCGCAGTTCTCCTGGTAGCCGGCGTAGACCTCCATCTGCCGCGCATACAGCTTCCTTTCGCTTTCCGACAGCGAGTCCCACGCCGGGAACGCGTCCGGCCGGGGGGTGAGCACCGCGTCGGGCGGGATCACGGCGAGCTCCTTCTGCCGCCCGAAGGTCTCCTCGCGCAGCGCGTCCCACCCCTGGTCGAACTTGCCCCGGTACTTCTCGCTCCACTCCATCGCCACGTGATGCGGCGCGTGCGCGCACCCGGTCGAGTAGTAGATGAACCACGGTTTCGTCTGGTCCTGCGCCCGGACGGTGTGCAGCCACTTGGCCGCTTGGTCGGTCAGATCGTCGGGCAGGTAGTACTCACGGCCGTCTGCACCCTCAGGGACTCCGAGCGTCGTGTTGTCCTGCGTGATCACAGGGTCGTACTGACCCGACTCGCCACCAAGGAAGCCCCAGAAGTGATCGAAGCCCCACGCATTCGGCCAGCGGTCAAACGGCCCCGCCGCGCCCTGGAGGTGATCTGGAGTCAGGTGCCACTTACCGAAACCGGCAGTGCTGTAGCCGTTGCCCTGCAGCGCCCGAGGCGCAGTCCTTCGGAACCGACGCCGTGTAGCCCGGGAACGGGCCCGGCAGCTCGCCAATCGACCCGAACCCCACCGTGTGGTGGTTACGCCCGGTCAAAAGCGCGGCGCGGGAGGGCGAGCACAGCGCCGTGACGTGGAAGCGGTTGTACGTGAGCCCCTGTTCGCCAACCCGCGACATGTTCGGGCTCGAGACCGGCCCGCCAAAGGTCGAGGGGTTGCCGAAGCCGGCGTCGTCGATCAAGACGAGCAGGACGTTCGGTGCGCCCTCCGGTGGCGAGGGAGTCATGTTGATCGTCCAGTCCGCGACGGACGCGTCGAGGGTGCGTCCGACCGTGCCGCCGAAGTTCGGATCGGGGATCGGCAGCACCGTGCGGTCCGGGCTGAACTTTCCCATCGTCTCGGCGAGCGACTCCTTCAAGGCGCGCGTGCCCTGCTTGTCGCCCTGGACAACCGAGCGGAGCACCGCGCCCGCGAGCGCCTGCTCGACACCGAGCCGTTGCTCGTCACCGAACACCGCGATGACCCCGGCCGATCCGGGCGGCAGAGTCTCCCCGATCTTGTCGTGGATGTCCCGCTCGACCCGGTGGTCGACGAACTTGCCGATCACCCCGCCCGCCACCGCCCCAACGGCGACCGACGCCAACAGCGGGGGCGCGAACAGACCAACCGCGAGCCCCACCCCACCGCCCCAGCCCAACCCCTGGCGACCGAGATGGTCGCCCGTCTGCCGCACCGAGACACTGCCGTCCTGCGCATGCGTCACCAGGATCACACCCTCGATCGACACCTGCCCGTCCCGGACAAGCGCGACGAGCGACTCGAAGTCCCTCGTCGCCTCATCGATGTCCTGGTAGCCCGCAACGAGCACATCGGTCGATGTCTCAGCCATCACGACTCTCCCTTTAGGTCCCACGCGGACGATTTGAACGACGCACAATCGGAAGCTCGGATCGATCGAGCGAGCTCCTCAACGGGCCACCGAACAGGTCGGAATCCCTGGTCTCGGTTGACACCTTGC
>JBAPXO010000797.1:0-6051 GCA_049284255.1 Solirubrobacteraceae bacterium
CTTGATACTCGCGCGCGCTCGGGATGCCGATTCCGACCGCTGAGCGGGGGCTCGGGCGGCCGGCGGCGCATGCTGGGGCCGTGGCTCTAGAGCCACCTCGCACCAGACGCAGGTGCTGCCTCCAGGATCGCGGTGGACACCCCATCCGCACGACAGCTCGTCGACGACGCGAAGTCCCAGCCCTCCGGCCCGGTGCGGGTCTGGCTGCAGGACGCGGGGCAGGACTGGAGATCCCGGATCCGTGACGGCGATCCGAAGGCGGTCGCTCCGAGCCTCGAGCGCCACCGTGAGCGACTGGTCAGGCCCGACGTGCGCGTGAACGACGCAGTTGGTGACCAGCTCGCTGATGATCAGGGCAACGTTGTCGCGTACCTGCAGTGGCTGTCCGGCCAGCTGGGCGAGCACCAAGCTCCGTGCCTGACGCGGCGCCAACGAGCCACCGCGTAGCTCGATCGAGACCGGCTGCGGCTCCGCGAGTGACGTCATGCTGCACCGGTGCGCTTGGCGGCCGTGCGCCTTTGGGCGCAGCGCACGGCCGGCAAGCTCGGATCCTGTGGCGGGCGCCACGGATCCCTCTCGGACCGGTCTCGCCCGTGCGGGCGCGTCCGCGTCTCTCGACGTCCCCAAGCGTGAGCGCCTTGAAAGCACTCCGCGCCTTGAGGGCGGCGAATGGCGCATGTCGGGGCCAGCCCCTCCTGAACGTGGGGAACGAGGGACTGAGCCCTGATCACGTGCAGCAGTTGGTTTAGCTCTTTACACGTCATTGCGCGAAAACGACTTCACGGGTAATCGATCCCGGCCAAAGGTGGTCAAGTCCGATGCTGGCTTGACGGACCGAGAGCCGGCGGTCGCCGTGCGGGCCACCACGTCCGTTCCGCGCTTGTGATGCAGCTCAACTGGCGATCGCTGACCGCCGCGTGAGCCGTAGGAAGATGGTACCCCAAATACTCGACCTCAACCTCGGCAAATACTCGACGTCAACCTCGGCAAAGCCGACCTCGTCACGCCTGCCCTCTCCCAGGCCCATGTCGAGCCCGACATCACCGTCGAGATGTTCTTCATCGACGGGCCTCTCCCGGGATTCGGTGCCGTGGAGATCACGGAGCCCGAAGCCGCGGACCGCCAGGACGAAGCGACCCTCTAGCCCTCGCCAAAGGGCGTGAGCTGACGTACATTCTCGGTAGTGGACGGCTCCTGGCCCTCAGTCTCCTACGCGCAGTGGCGAGAGACCTGCGACACGCTGCACGCCCACACCCAGACGCTCGGCAAGCTCGCAGTGGAGCTCGCGTCCCCCGAGCCCGAGCTACAGCACGCGGCGCTGCGTCTCACGGCTCGCGGCTGGGAGACCGCGCCGCTCCCCGCTCCCGACGGCTCCGGGGCGCTCGTCGTCGCCCTCGACCTCGGCGAGCACGAAGCGGCAGTCGAGCACAGTGACGGGCGAGAGCGCCGCGTCGCCCTCACCCCCCATCGGCCCGTCGGCGACGTCACGCGTGAGGTCGTGGCTGCGGTGGGTGAGCTCGGAGGTCCGGTCCAGATCAACCCGACTCCCCAGGAGGTGCCCTGGACGGTCGCCCTCGACGAGGACTCCGAGCATGCTCGGTACGAGCCGGAGCAAGTGGCGACCTACTTCGCGGCGGCGACCCAGGCGGCGCTCGCTCTCGCTGAGTTCCGGGCCCCGTACCGCGGCCGCTCCACGCCCGTAAACGCCTGGTGGGGATCCTTCGACCTCGCGGTCAGCCTCTTCTCCGGGGCGCCGGCGAACCCGCCGTCTGCGGACTTCATCATGCGAAACGCCATGGATTCCCAGGAGGTCGCCGTCGGCTGGTGGCCGGGAAGTCCGGATTACGAAAGGGCGGCCTTCTACGCCTACGCGCATCCCGCCCCACCCGCCTTCGGAACCGAAGCCCTGTCTCCGGCCCCAGCGCGATGGGAGGCCGTCCTCGGCGAATACGTGTTGGACTGGGAGGACGTCTGCGCCAGCGCTGATCCGCGCGCCGCCGCGGTGCAGTTCGCTAGAAGCGCCTTTGCGCACGCATGCGAAGCCTGCGAGTGGCCATCCGCGCTCGCCGCCACCATGGCCGGCAGCCCGCCGCCGATCCGCTAGAGCTCATTCACTTTTCGAGGCTGAGACAAATGTCCGGCGATCACCGCTTCGGCCAGCCGTGAGGCATCCGCGTGAGCGCTGACCGCGCCGATGAAGGCGCGCCGCGTAAGCACCCACAGCTGCGTCTGGACGGTGGCGCGCACCGTGGCCGTGCGGGGAACGTCGTGTAGAAGTGCGATCTCGCCGAACCCCTCGCCCGTGCCTAGGCAGCGCTGGTACTCGACGACCTCCACCTCGCCGCGCTCGATCATGAAGAACTCTTCTCCTCGCTCGCCGAGGGTGATGATCACCTCGCCCGCGCCGACCTCGAGAGCATGCGCATCGCGGACGAGACGCTCGAGGCGCGGCAGCGGGAGCGGAGCCAGGAACCCGATCCCTCGCACCAGCTCTCGCAGGCGCCCGGCGACCTCCTGGCCGCGGTCAAGGGCAAGGAATGCCGGCCAGCCGAGCAGGGCGCAGGCCGCGTACGCGACGCCGACCACCACGAGGCTCCCCGAGACGCCGAACACGCGGATCAGCGGCGGCGCCAGGAGCGCCCCGGCACACCCAGCACTGCCGTACAGGACCTCCGAGAGCGCGTAGACACGCCCCACCACTGAGTCGTCGGCGAGGCGGGGGATCACGCTGATCATCGCCGTCTCGACGAAGGCGAATCCGATACCGGCCGGGATCATCGCCGCGAGGGCTACGGCGAGTGAGGGAATCCCCGCCGCCGCCAACCCGGCCCCGAAGACCACGGCTCCGATCGCGAACACCAGGCCGTACCCGCGCCGCCGCACCAGCCCGAGGATCAGAGCACTGCCGACAATGCCCCCGGCGCCCCAGATGAAGAACATCACCCCGGCCCCGCCGCTGCCCAGATGCAGTGGTCCGAGCGCAAGCGCGACCACCTGGACATCGGTGGTGCCCTCAAGCAGGAGCAACCCCGCAAACAGAACAAAGGCGGCTCGCAGCAGGGGCGACCGGCCGACCACACGGATCCCCTCCAGCGCCGCCATGAGCCCCTCCTCCTCCCCGCTCTCGGGCTCGTCACGTGACGTCGCCACCACCACCGGCAGGCGAGACGCGCAGATCGCAGCCAGGCCAAGCGCCGCCGCTGCTCCGAGCACGACATCGCCCTCCCCGATCAAGCCGATCGCCGCCCCGCCTACGCCGCCCCCCAGGAGGAAGGCGAGGTTGTCGATCGCCCCCCAGGCCGCGCTCGCCCGGGCCAGCTCCTCGGGGGTACGCGCCAGCGCCGGCATCAGGGACTGCAGCGCCGGACGAGGCGCACTTGTCGCGATGCTGAAGAGTGCCGCCAGCAGCGCAACGAAGGGCAGCGAGGCTCCGCCGCGGATCACCGCCGCCGCCGTTACCAGGACAGCCGCCTGGGCGGCGCAGGCCACCGCGGCCACCCGCCCGCGGTCGCCGCGATCAATAAAACGGCCGCTCACCGGAGCAGCCACGGCAGCCGGCAAGAGCCGCGCGACCGTGACGCCGGCCACGCCGCCGGCTCCCGAGCGGTGGAAGGCGTACACGGCAATCGCGGTCGTGAATGCCCAGCCCCCGCAACTTGCCAGCAACCACGCGCCCACCGCCAGCCGCAGACCGCCACTCACCGAATTGAGGCGCGCCCTCATCCAGCGCGAGTATTACCGGACTGAGGTGGCGGCTCCTAGTCCCCGGGGGTTGCGAGAGAATCATGTCGATGTTTCGCTATGCCGCGATCCTGCTGGTCGCGCTCGGCCTTGCCGGGTGCGGAGCCAGCAGCACGACGACGTCCGTCAACGGCCCGCCCATCACCACCACCACCAGCTCGCAGACGGGCACCGGTCCGCAGCCTCAACCACAAGCGATTGAGCCGTCGGCGGGCGCCCAGGCTCAGGTGACCACGGCTACCGATCCCGTGGGCGACCCCACGGCCCATGCGCCGCCGCTGTCGCACGTACGATCCGAGCTGCGCCTGGAGGCTGTCGCCGCCCAGGTCACCAACGCCACCTACATCGACCCCTTGAGGTACGTAAAGGTCTGGGAACGGACCGATCAGGGCGTCGACGCCCAGATGCCCGTGGGGTCGCCGATCCTCGCTCCCTGCCGGATCAAGATCCTCGATATCGAGCCCGACTGGTATCTGACGCAGCCGCTCGTCTACTTCGAATTGCTCAATGGCCCGGATGCCGGCAAGGTTCAGTACGTGGCCGAGCAGATAACCGACATCGCGCCCCCGGGCAGCATCCTGTCCCAAGGCCAGGCGCTCGCGCGCTATGCCAAGTCGGGCACCGCGATCGAGTACGGCTGGTCGACCCTGAGTGGGATCACCCTCGCGGTGGCGACCACGGGTTATGAGGAGGGCGAGATCACCCCTGCCGGCCGCTCGATGCGGGCCTGGCTGAACGCCCTCGGCGCCAACGCCGGTCCCAACACCTGAGCCGCACCCCAGCCTCGCCCGCGCCAGGCCGACGGGGCTAGGCGACAACGTCGAGCAGGCCTCTGGACAGCAGCTCCCTAACCGCAACCTCCACCTGACCGCACCGAGGGTCGCCGGCCACGAGTTCGCCGAGCGTCTTGGCGCCGTTGCAGCGGAAGACGGCATCCAGCGTCGCGGGGTCGATCGCCGCCGTTACCCCCAGCTCGCCGGGGGCGCTCGCGTGCGCCGCCCGGGTCACCCAGGCGGAGTCGCGCCTCTCCAACGGTTGCGAGATCCGCAGGCCCTCGGGAACCGCGAAGCGACGATCTAGCAGATCCGATTCGGCGAGCACATCGTTGCCGGCGATGATCCGGTGGACCTGGCGCGCCGCATGATCGCCCTGCCTGGCGTCGACGCGCGCCACCAGGCTCCATCGCCGCCCCCGTTCGCGTCGCCGCAGCACGACCACCCCGGAGCTTATGGCCCCGGTCCCGGTCTGCCGGCAATGAGTGTGCCAACGTGTGATCACGCGATTGAGCTCGGCAGGAGCGAGGCGCCGGTTGGGAGGCCGGTTCCAGCCCAGCGCGTGATCGAAGGGGTCGTTGGTGGACCCGCAGACGACGATCGAGTCACATCCGCCGGCAGTGGTCCACCGGCGTGGCGCCGCCGCCCAATCCGCCTCGGTGGCATGCGGCCATTCGCACACGAGGATTCCCAGCCCTCCCTCCTCGAGGTGCTCGCTCACATCGCGGCAGAGGCTGGCCATCAGCTCGTCACCGTCGCGGTCACTGTCTCGATAGGTGAAATCACGGTCGGGCGAAACCACGTAGGGCGGGTTGCCGACGATCAGATCGAACCGCTCACCATCGACGGGCTCGAAGTAGTCGCCGACATGCCATGTCGCGTTGGCGACGCAGTTCATCTGGGCGTTGTTCCGGGCGAACTCGATCGCACGCGGATTGACGTCGATTCCCACGACGTGCTCGCAGTGGCGCGAGGCGAGCAGAGCCTGCACGCCGGAGCCGGTGCCGATGTCGAGCATCGACCGCGCGGGGTCACGCGGCGTCAGCGCCGCGCTGTTTGTCGACGAGGCGCCATACAGCGCTCTGACCATGTCTCGCGACTCGATCTCCACGCGGTCGCCGATTAACAACAAGCCCTCGTACGCGAGCACGCGGACGGGCGCGCGAACCCCCGGCCCGTCGGCCTCGACGATCCCGGCCGAGGCGAGATCCTCCAACGACAGGGGGTGCAGCGCCCTGCGCGCCTGTGCGCGCGAGACCGTGGCGCCGAGCGCGAGCAGCCTGACCAGGGTCGCGAGCCTCACCGGCCCCCTTCGTACGCCCTCCGCCGCAGCGACCACTTCTTCGGCGGGCAGGAACTGTCCCAGCCGGCGCACCTCATCGAGGACCTCGGGCTCATACCCCGCCGCGGTCAGGACCCTCTTGAGCGACGGCAGCAGCGACTCGCCGACCCCGGACGCGGACCCTTGCGAGAACCGCGCCGGTGTCGCGACCACTGACTCGATCTCCGAGCCGTCAGACTGCGAGCAGCCTGAAGG
>JBAPXO010000798.1:0-4006 GCA_049284255.1 Solirubrobacteraceae bacterium
AGCGAGGTCTTCCCGCTGCCGGCCGGCGCCGAGATGACCGTCACCTTCCCCGCTGCCGCGCGGTTGAGGCGGGCGACGAGATCGTCTCGTGCGATCAGCGGAGCGGGGCTTACCTCACCGCCACCCGGCCGGGGACCGCGCTGCGTGCCCGCTTCCGCCGATCGGACGGTTCCAGCGCCTTCCCTCACCTGCCCAGGCTGCCGGACGGGCGCGCTCACGAACATTACCCACGTGGGTATAACTACTCCGGGCGGCCGGCGTCGGGGGAGCGGCGGGCAGCGAGCCGGACCAGCTCGATCCGGTTGGTGACGCCGAGCTTTACGTACGCGTGCGAAAGGTGCGCTTTGACGGTATTGCGAGAGATGAACAGTTCCTGCGCGATGTTCGGGTTGTTGAGGCCGTGGCTGGCGAGCTCGACCACTTGCCGCTCGACCGGGCTCAGGCTGGCCCACCCGTGCGCGGCGTTCGCGTGCTCCCCCCGGCCGCGCTGGGCGTAGGCGACGGCCTCGTCAAGCGACAGCGCTGCCCCATCACGGGAAGCGTTGGCGAGTTTCTCGGCGCCCAGTGCGGCGCCGGCCGCGGCCAGCTGCCGCTCGGTTCGTTTCCGAGCGGGCGGGAAGGCGACAAGTCCGAGGATGCTCCGCTGCTGTCTGGCGGCCGCGATCAGTCGGACGGCCCGCTCATGCTGGCGCCGGAAGAGGGCGATCTCACCGAGGATGTCGAGGGCGTCGATCGACAGGGGGCGCCATCCGTGGTCCATGAGCACTTTGAGGGCGTCGTGGGCAACGAATTCTGCCCGTTGATCGTCATCCTCAAGCAGCAGGGCGCGGGCCAGCCCGAGGTGGGCCACTGCTTGGGCGCGCCGGTTCCTCAGCGGTTCGGCAGCGGCAAGGAGCCGCTCGACGTGGATCTTGGCCTGTGCGCTGTCGTCCCGGGCCAGCGCCACGGCCACCAGGATCTCCTGGGCGTGCCAGGCGGCGTGTCGGACCTCGGGCTCCTGATCATAGAGGTCGGTGGCCCACTGTGCTGCCCGGTCGAGATCGCCGGCCGCGAGGGCGGCGACGCCCAGGGCATGCATGAGTGCCCCGGTCCCGAGAAGCAGCCTTTCCTGCCTGGACTGCTCGAGATCGGCCTCCGCGCGCTCGCGAGCGGAGTCAGCGGCTCCCGTGCTGGCGTCGAGAAGGGACAGCACCCCAATCGTGCAGTACCGGCTCAACCGGTCCTGACCGGGCATCATGGCCAGCGCCCGCTCACCCTGAGCACGGGCGCCAGCCAGGTCCCCGGCCGAGAAAGCGGTGTCCGTCAGGCACCACAGGCACCAGCGGATATCGTCCTCATAGCCGATAGCCTCCGCCACGCTGAGCGTTTCCTCGAGCGGGCCTCGCATCGCGCCGGAATCGTCCTGACAGAAGTAGCTGATCGCCAGCGAGCCCAGCGCGTCACACAGCGCGACCTGATCTCCGGCAGTCCGAGCCAGCTCAGCCGCCCGCACGAGCATCGGATCCCCGGTAGCGGGATCACTCAATATGACCAGAGCTCCGAGCCGGCTGAGCGCTAGCGCCTGCGAGCGGGTATCGCCAATGGCCGCGCCCATTTCCAGGGCTGAGGTGGCGGCGGACTGCGTGCGGGCGAAATCGCCAAGCCAGAACGACAGAACCGACAGCTTGGCCAGGGCGAGAGCCTGCCCGGGGGACGGCTCGGGCGGGGCGGCTCGCAGACTCTGCTCTATCGCCGTCACCCCCTCCGCCAGTCGCCCCCGGACCCGCCAGTAGAGGCCCAGTGCGCCAGCAACTGCTAGGGCATCGTCCGGCGCCCGCTCACAGCCGTTGTCGATGGCCGCCCGTAGGTTGGGTGACTCATCGTCGAGACGGGCGCGGCCGGCTGGGGCCAGCGCCCACAGTTCCCCATCGGCGCGCTGGGCCAAATGGCGGAAATAGACGCGATGCCGTTCCGCCAGCAGGACTTCCTGGCCCGCTGCGGCCAGCCGCTCGGCGGCGTACTGGCGGACGAAGTCGAGCATCCGGAAGCGGGTGGCGCCTGCCCGGCGCTCCACCGCCAGCAGCGACTTATCGACCAGATCCTCGACGAGGTCAAGGGCCCGCCCGTCGGCGATGGCATCTCCGGCGCACACCGCCGTGGCGGCTTCCAGGTCGAAGCCCCCGGAGAAGACCGACAGCCGGGCGAACATGAGACGCTCGGAGTCGGTCAGCAGCTGGTGGCTCCAGTCCAGCGACGCCCGGATGGTCTGATGGCGCGGATCCGACCGGTGACCGCCGCCCAGCAGCCGGAGCTGATCATCGAGGCCGTCGGCGATCTCCTCGGCGGACAGGACTCTGATCCGGGCCGCGGCCAGCTCGATGGCCAACGGGATGCCGTCCACCCGGCGCACGATGGCCTCGAAGGCGCCGGCGGCATCCTCAGTCAGCTCGATCCCCGCTTGCGCGTGACTGGCTCGATCGGCGAAGAGCCGGGCCGCGTCAGACGCGCCCGTCCCCCCGGCGGCCCGCTGCTGGACCGACAGCGAGGGCACTTGCCACACCAGCTCTCCCTCGGCGTCAAGCGGCGAGCGGCTCGTGGCCAGGACCGTCACCGAGGGGCAGCGGCGCAGCAGCACCTCGGCGCAGCGCCGGGCGGCACCGAGGACGTGCTCGCAGCAGTCCAGCACCACCAGGGCGTGTGCGTCGCGCAGGTGCTCCGCCACCGCCTGCAGCGGCGTGCGGCTGGATCCCAAGCCAATGGATTCGAGCACCGCGACGTCGACGAGGCCGGGGTCGGCCAGCGTGGCCAGTTCGACGAAGTAGACGCATCGCCATCCCAGGTCACCGGCGCCGATCCCCAACTCAAGGGCCAATCGGGTTTTGCCGATCCCGCCGATGCCCACCAGGGTGACGAGCCGCTTGCCGTGACGCAGCAGCGACCGAAGCTCGTCCAGCTCCCGCTCACGGCCGACGAAGCTGGTCAGGGACATCGGCAGGCTGCCGGTGATCTCTACGTCGTGCGGTTGGCCGGCACGGGAGCCCGGTGCGGGGTCCAGCGTCTTGCCCATCAAAGCATCATGGCACGCCACCTGGAGCAGATGGCTCGGGAGAGATCACCGAGATCCGGTGACGACCGCTCACCTGCGCGGCGGCAACGCTGGGAGCGTGGACAGTGAGATGGCCGGACGGTTGGCGGGGAAAGTCTGCGTGATCACCGGCACCGGCGGCAGCATGGGACGCGCCACCGCCCTGACCTTTGCCCGCGAGGGCGCGTCGCTCGTCGGCTGTGACGTATCGGTCAAGCCGGCCGAGGAGACCGTCGAGGTGGTTCGCGCCGCGGGCGGCCAGATGGTGTCGCTGCAGCCCTGCCAGCTCGGCGACCCAACCGAATGCGCGCGGCTGGTCGAGCTGGCGGTGAGTGAGTTCGGCCGGATCGACGTGCTCTACAACCTCGCCGCCAGGGAGCACTTCCATCCGCTCGAAGGCTTCACCGACGAGGCGTGGTGGTGAACATGGCCTCACTGAACGGCTCCCTCAGCTTTAAGAGCATTCCTTCGCTGGCGCATACGACCAATAAGGCGGCGATCATCGGGATGACCCGCCAGCTCGCCATGGAGGGGAGCGAGCACGGGATCCGGGTCAACTCGGTCTCGCCCGGCCTGATCGAGACCGGTGCGACCCACGGGCAGCTGGCGGACGACCAGTGGGCCCGCGCCATGCGTGCCAGAACCCTGCTCGGCCGGCTCGGCCAGCCGCAGGACGTGGCCAACGCCGCGCTGTTCCTCGCGTCCGACGAGAGCGCCTATGTGACCGGCATCGACCTGTGGTCGACGGTGGCATGAAGGTCTGGTGACCGCCATGCCGATGACGGACGACGGCCCGCTGCCGGGCGTCCCCGCCGCCGAGGCCGCCGCACCGCGCAGACACCTGGCCCGATCCGGCTTCTGGGCGGTGGCGTTCGCCTTCCTGGTCGTGATGGCGGTCGCGACCCTGCCCAGCCCCCTCTACGTCCTCTACCGGACCAGGGA
>JBAPXO010000799.1:0-2220 GCA_049284255.1 Solirubrobacteraceae bacterium
GAGCCCGCCACCGCCGCTCCGGCGCCTGAGTGACGCCGGAGCGGCGGCCTGGTGCGGTTACTGGCCGCCGCTGACGTCCAGGTCGGCGCCGGTGATCCACTGCCCGCGGTTCGAGGCCAGGAAGGCCACCGCCTCGGCGATGTCGCGCGGGTCACCGAAGCGCCCCAGCGGCACGCGGGCCGCGAGGGCCGCCAGGGGCGCCCCCATCGCGTCGGCGATCGTCTGCACGATCTCGGTTCCGCCCGGTGTCTCCACCATGCCGGCGGAGACCACGTTGACGCGGATTCCCGCGGGCGCCAGCGCCGCCGCCAGGCCCTTGCTATAGGCGTTGAGTGCGGCCTTGGCGGCGGCGTAGTGCAGCAGCGGAGGCTGCTGCGGGTGCTTGGCTATGCCCGTGCTGATGTTGACGATCGCGGAGCCGGCTCCGGACTGCTGCAGGGCGGGAAGCGCGGCGTTGGTCACCCGGACGGCGGACAGGAAGTTGATGTCAATCGAGTCCTGCCACTCGTGGTCGGGGATCGTGGCCGGACCGCCCATGTAGACGCGCGAGGCGCCGGCCGCGTTGACCACGATGTCGAGGCCGCCGAGCGACGCCACGGCCTGCTCGACCAGCTGCCTCGCCCCGGATCCGGAGCGGAGGTCGCCGGCGACGAAGGCCGAGCCCTTGGGGGTGTCGTCAGTGGCCGAGCGGGCACTGGTCACGACGCGGGCACCGCCGTCGAGAAGCCGCTGGGCGACGGCTGCACCTATGCCACGCGAGCCGCCGGTGACGAGAGCGCGCCGCCCGCTGAACTCATCGGGGAGTGTGTCGGTGGAAACGTACACGTGAATTCCTTTCATTACTGGTGTTCTGGGTCGAAGCTGGCTAGTGCGTTCCGCCGGTGAGGGCGGCCCGCGGGCGTGGATCCGTGCTGGCACCCGGTCCCCGGGGTTTCTGCCCCTAGGGGAAGGCTGCCGCCAGATACTGGCGACGGTCATCAAAACTACTGGCGGGGCTCAGTAATTCCCAGGACTCGGACAAGCATCGAATCGAAGTTCACAAGCCAAACATGTGGACGGCTGCCCGACTGGATCGAAGATATGTACTGTATCCCGCTAGTAAATATTCCGAAGGGGCCGTCAGCGAGCCGCTGAGCCGCACCCCGCACCTCGACCTGCGCATGATCGTGGTCAGCGGCAGAGCCACGGTCTCCGGCAGCCGGAGGCGCCCGGCGCGACGCCCGTGACGCCCGCGCCACGGCGGCACAGCAGGGCACCCGCCCGCGCCCTGCGCGGGCACAGCCTTCACACGTCGCTGTCCTCACTAGGATCATGAGGCATGGCACGCCGGACTGCGAAGGGGCGGCAGAGCGAACTCGCCGCCGCCTTTACCGACCTAGGCCCAGCTTGGGGCCGCTGGGTTACCGCATGCACCCCGAGCGCCTCGGTCAGCTACATCCGCCTGCGCCTGCTCCGCGCGCTCGAGCAGCACGGCGACCAGACGATGACCACCCTGGCCGACACGCTGAACATCACCCAGCGCCGGATCACATCGCTCGTCGCGGCATTGGTCTCCGACGGACTCGTCTCGCGGGCACCCAACCCCGCAGACGGCCGCAGCACCGTGATCAGCCTGACCGGACCCGGCAGCGCGCACCTCAAGACCTACTGGCCCCAGTTCCAGTCTGCCGTCAGCGCAGCATTCGGCGACCTCCCGGCAGAGCAGCAGCAACAACTGCTGGCGATCACGCCTCTGCTCACGCAGGCCCTGCGCAACCGGACCCGCCTCATAGCGGGTGACTGACCGAGCCCCTGCTGCCACGGCGTCGGTATGGCTCCCCAGCCAGACCGGCGGCCGACCTAGCCGAGTGCCTCGGTGAGCTCGAACCAGCGTTCCTCGAGGGCCTCGACGTCGGCTTCGAGCGCGGCGATCTCCTTCATGCGCTTGGTGAGACCCTGATAGTCGGAGTGGTCGTGGGTGGCCAGCGCGTTCTTGGCGTCGTTGATCTGGCCGGTGAGCTTCGCCACGCGGCGCTCGACCGCGGCGACCTCTTTCTGTGCGTCCCGAAGGGCGGCGCCGCTCAGCGCGGGCGTGGTTTCAGCCGTGGCCGGGGCGGTGCCGTTCGCCGCGGCGGTGCCCGCCGGGGCGGACTTGCCTGCCGGGGTGGCGCTCCCGACGGAGGCGGGCGTCCGGGAGATGCCGGCCGCCGATTCGGCCGCCCGCAGCCGGAGGTACTCGTC
>JBAPXO010000800.1:0-7446 GCA_049284255.1 Solirubrobacteraceae bacterium
CGCGAGGACCGGGCGAGGCAGATTTCTTTGTCCGCCTCGCCCAGTGCCTTCCCCGATTCTCAGGTGGCGACGGCCGATCCGTAGACGGTGCATACCTTGCGCTTGTTGAGCGTCGTCGCGTTGTCAAAGGCGTAGTTGACGGTCACAACCTTGCCGGCGAAGGTCTCGTAGAGCACCGTTCCGCTGGCGTCGAAGTCCCCGTTGTTGACCGAGAGCAGGACACCCTTGTTGCCCTTGATGAACGCGCTCTGCTTGATGCTGCTCAGCCGTCCAAAGCCGTTGAACACGCGCCCGAACAGATCAGCGTCGGCGTTGGAGAACGCGTAGATCACCGGCCCGCCACCCGCGTTGCAGCGCGCGTTGATGACGAGGCCGTCGGCGTTGAGAATGACCCGGCCTGTCTTGGGCTGACCCGGGCTGGCGATGAACGAGAACGTCTTGGTGACCGGGCTGGGAGCCGCGCTCGCAGCTCCTGCGCCGACGGCGCCCAGACCCACGACCGCCATGACCACAGCCAAGGCAGGTCGCTTCCCCATGAATACCTTCATTCCACTACCTCCTACCGTGGCGCCAAGCCACGCTCGTATTGATCGACCGCGCGCGGGAATATAGGCGCTAGGACCGAGTAAGCAGGCCGTACGCGTCGGGCCGGCGGGTGCTCAGGAACGGGAACAGCTCCAGCCAGTCTCGCCGCTGGTCGAGATCGAGCTCGGCCACGAGCACGGCCGGTCGGTCGCGGGGCGCCTGCACAAGCACGCGTCCGTAGGGGTCGGAGATGAAGCTCGAGCCGTAGAAGGTGAGCGGATCCTCGACCCCGATCCGGTTGACGGCCACCATGAAGGTCCCGTTGGCGACGCCGTTGGCGACGATCACCTGCTGCCACAGCGGCTGGGTGTCGAAGTTTGGATGGTCGGGCTCTGAGCCGATCGCCGTCGGGTAGATGAGCACCTCCGCGCCCTCTAGCGAGTAGGCGCGCGCCAGCTCCGGAAACCACTGGTCCCAGCACGTCGGGCAGCCGAAGGCGGCCTCCCCGTCGGCCGTCGGCAGGGACGTGATCGGGAACGGATCGCCGGCGGCGGGGCCAGGACGGAAGTAGTGGTCCTCGTAGTAGCCCGCGGTCACTGGGATGTGGAGCTTGCGGGTGCGCGAGACCAGCCGGCCGTCGGGCGCGACCACGATCGCCGTGTTGTAGCCCAATCCGTCGGCGCCGTCGGAGCGCTCGTACAGCGACGCGTGTACGAACACGCCGGTCGCCCCCGCCGCCTCGCGCGCGAACGTGATCGTCGGACCGTCCTGCAGAGGCTCGGGCTCGGCGCCCGCGGCACCCGGGCCATCGGGCGTCACCGCGAAGTAGCGAGACAGCGTGAGCTCCTGCAGGCAGACGATCAGCGCTCCCTCACCGGCGGCCATGGCGATGCCCTCGGTGAGCGCCGCGCGGTGCGCTCCCGGGTCCGAGTGCCAGCGTTCCTGGACCAGTCCGACGCGCACCGGCGCCCGCTCAGAACGCTGGGTGCGCGCCAGCGAGGGCGGCGGCGGCCAGGCGGTGAGCAGCACCGGCGCCTCAGCCACCGGCCACCGGAACCTGTTGGGTTATGCAGTGCGGGCCGCCTCCCCCGTAGGCGAGCACGAGCCCAGGCACCGGAACGACCTCGCGCCCGGGGTACTGGGCGGCGATCGCGGCCAGCGCCTGCTCGTCGGTGTCTGCTCCGGCCACGGGCACGATCACGCCACGGTTGCAGATGTAGAAGTTGAGGTAGCCGGCGGCGACGCCCTCTCCCGCCACCTCGGCGTAGGGCAGCCACGGCAGCTCAGCGACCTCGAGCCCCGCCGCGGTCAGACGATCGAGGTTGTCCTGGCAGTTCTCGAAGTTGGAATTGTCGGGTGCCACGGTCTGCAGCAGCACCGTGCCCGGGCCCGTGAAGGCCGCGATCAGATCGATGTGGCCATCGGTGTCGCGGTCCTCGATCAGCCCCATCCCCAGCCACACGACCCGCTCGACCCCGAGATACTTCGCGAGCGCAGCCTCGATCTCCTCACGAGACAAGCCCGGGTTGCGGTTGGGATTGAGCAGGCACTGCTCGGTGGTCAAGAGCGTCCCCCGGCCATCGGTCAGAATCGATCCTCCCTCCAGGACGATCGGCGCCTCCACTACTCGGTCGCCGAGCTCCTGCGCGATCAGCCGCCCGACCTCGGCATCCTGATCCCACGGCGGGAACTTCTCGCCCCACGCGTTGAATCGAAAGTGCACGGCCATCCGCTCGCCGTCCTCTGCCAGCGTGTAGATGGGGCCACAGTCGCGCAGCCACGAGTCGTCGAGCCCCAACTCCACGACATCCACCGCCGAGCTCAGAGCCGCCCGTGCCGCCCGCGCATCGGCACCCGGGTTGGCGATCATCGTCACAGGCTCGAACGCGGCCACGGCATTGGCAACCGCCGCGTAATCCTGGCGCGCCTGGGCCATGGTCTCGCCCCACAGCTCGGTGCGGCACGGCCAGCCCATCAGCGTCCGCTCGTGTTCCTCCCATTCAGCCGGCGTGCGCATGTCCACCCAGGCTAGGACCTAAAGAGGAGGGCCTCGAGCACGGCATCGACGTCACGCTCGGTGTTGTAGACATGCCAGGAGGTGCGTAGGCGTCCGCCGCGCATCGCCGCGATGATCCCCGCCCGCTCCAGACGGGCCACGGCGTCAGGCGTCTCGGAGCATACGATCGCGCTGTTGCTGGGCTCCATCCCCAGCCCGGCGCGGAAGCGGTTGGCCAGCGCGACGTTGTGGTCGTGGATCTGCCCGACCCCGATCTCCCTGATCACCTCGAGCGCCGGCAACGTCCCCACCCACGAGAACCACGCGGGCGACACGTCGTGACGGCGCGCCGAGCTCGCCAGACGAAGCGGCGGCCCGAAATAGCTGGCGTGAACGTCCTCGCCGGAATACCAACCGGCGCTGTGGGGCACGGTGCGCTCCAGCAGCGGGTCGGAGATGAAGAGAAAGGCGGTTCCGCGCGGTGACATCAGCCACTTGTAGGCGCCGCACACGAGCGCGTCGAAGCGGGCGGCCGCGAGCGGCAGCCATCCGAACGCCTGGGTGGCGTCGCAGATCGTGATCGCGCCGACCTCGGCGGCGGCAGCGAGGATCGCATCGACGTTGGCGACCTCACCGGTGCTCATCTGCACGGCGCTGAACACCGCGGCGTCGGCGCCATCGGCAACCGCGTCGGCAAACCTCGTCACGGGCACCGTGCGCACATCGAGCCGGCCCTGGACGAGGAACGGGAACAGCGCCGAGGTGAACTCGATCTCGGGCACGACCACACGCGCGCCCTCGGGCAGCGCGGTGACCAGGCCGCCGACGAGCTCTGACACCGTGGAGCCGACCGCCACGCTCGTGACGTCGACGCCGGCCAGAAGTGCGAACTCCGCCCGCGCCGCCTCCGTGCTCTCACCCCAGCCCTCCCAGCTCGTTGCCCCGCCGCGCCAGTCGGCGAGCGCCGACTGCAGGGCATCCCAGGCGGGCCGCGGCGGCAGCCCGTAGCTGGCGGTATTGCAGTAGACGCCAGCGGGCTCCCACAGCGCCTGGGCGTCGGCGAGCTTCACCCGCCCTATTTATCCACAAGTGAGCGCCGCCGGTCAGGCCAACGCGTTAACGACGAGAGCGCCGGTTAGGCCAGGCGCTGGCGGTGGGCGACGGCCGCGGCCTCGGTTCGTCCCTGGACCCCGAGCTTGGAGAGGATCCGGGAGACGTGCACGCTGGCCGTCTTCTCGGCCATGTACAGGGACGCGCCGATCTGGCGGTTGGTCGCGCCTTGGGCCAGGAGCGCCAGCACCTGACGCTCGCGAGGGGTCAGGCCGAACGGATCCTCGCTGGCGGCGGCCGCTCGCTCCGTGGACCCGTTCTCGTGCTCATTCCCGAGATCGAGACGGGCCCGCTCGGCGAGGGTCGTCACCTCGGCGGCCAGCCACTGGGAACCGAGCGCCCGGGCGTGCTCCAGGGCGTCACAGGCGGCGGTGACCGCCTGGGCGCGCTCGCCGGCGGCGACCCGCGCCTCGGCCTCGCGCCAGCGCGCGATCGCGATTGAATAGGGACGCCCGACGGCCTCCCATGCCTTGGCTGCCTTGGCCCATTCGCGGTGGGCGCCCCGACCTCGGGCTCGGGTCATGTCGGCTCGTCCCTGAGCGAGGCGCGCCCGTTCCACGGGTCCACCGTCCTGGGCGGCGGCGTCCAGGCGGGCGAGGTGGATCCGGGCACGGGTCAGAGCATCTCGCTTGCCGGCCGGGTCACGCAGATCCCGTGCCCGCTGGGCGCGGTCGGCCTCGACCTGGATCGCCGTCGTGCTTACCCGGGCGATCCGAACCACGTCATCCGTGCACAGCTCGAGCCGGTCCAGGGCCTGCTCGACGGCCGCCCGGGCGCCATCGAGATCGCCGCGCCGGGCCAGCAGCTCTCCGAGGAGCGACCCATGGACTCCGATCCACTGCGGCTCGGTCGACTCCTGGACGAGCGGGGTGATCGACTCCAGACACATCTCCGCCGCCTCCTCGTCGCCAATACCCAGGCTGAGCTCGGCCTCGCGCAGCTGGCGGAAGATGAAGAGGATGCCCACCAAACGCGACGGCGGGGGCGACAGGGACTCGCGCGCGGCCTCCCAGTCACCGGCTTCGAACGACATTTCCGACAGGACCATGAGCATCCAGTCGCGGCTGCGCGGGTGATGCCGGGGAGCACTCCCGATCCCCTCTCGGATCGTCGCCACCGCCTCCTCGGTTCGGCCCGCGATCACGCACATGTCCGCGAGGTTGGAGTAGGCGGTGGCCATGCTGTCGAGGTCTTCGTCCGCGCGGGCGATCTCGATCGCACGCCGGAGCAGGCCTACCCCCTCGTCGACCTCCTGCATCGCCGTCCGTGCCATCCCCAAGGTATTGAGGACCTCCGTTTCGGCCAGGCGATCGCCGGCCTCGACGGCGGCCCCAAGGGCGATCTCGGCGGCGCCGACGGCGTCTCGGAACCTCCCACGCAGCACGCGCACCCGCGCCAGCCACCCCAGCAGCAGCGGCCTGATCGCCTCCGGATCCGCCGCCGGGAGCACCTCCAGCGCACGCTCGGCAATGCTGACTGCCTCGTCGCCGCGGTTCAGCGACCAGATGACGCGGGAGAGGCCGGCCAGCAACCGGGCGTACCGGGCTGGCTCGCGCTCGGGGTCGAGCTCGCGCAACGCCTCGTTGAGCAGAACCTCACTGCGGAGACGGTCATCGATGATCGCGCGCGCCACCGCCGCCTGCCTCAGCAGCTCGACGTGATCGAGCCCGGCCACCGCCTCGGCCTCGGGGACCCGCGGCCACAGCTCGAGCGCGCGCTCGAACAGGTGGGCCGCCTCGCCGTAGGCGAGCACGCACTGCGCGGCCACAGCGGCGGCCACCGTGCTGCGCAGCGCCGCCGGCTGGTCGCCGGCCGCCGCATAGTGGCCCGCAATCGCCGAGGCGCGCTGCGCCTTGCCCTCCTCCGACGCCGGCTCGTCGCGCTCCAGATAGCACGCGAGGGCGATATGGAGCTCGCCTCTCTCGCCGGGGAGCAGATCGTCGTAGAGCGCCTCGCGCAGCAGGGCGTGGCGGAAGCTGAAGCGCGCGTCCTCGTCGGTGACCAGCACCTGCTCGGAGACGGCCTCCCGCAGCGCCGCCTGGACCGTGGCGCGGTCGAGCTCGGTGACCGCGGCGATCGTCTCCTCGTCGAGCGCCCGGCCCACGGCCACGGCGCGTGCCACGCGCTGGGCCGCGGACCCGAGGCGCTCGATCCGCGCCAGGAAGGCGTCGCGCAGGCTCTGGGGCGCGGCTCCGCGACCGTCCAGCCCGGCCGCCAGCAGCTCCTCGGTGTAGAGCGGGTTGCCCTCGCTGCGCCGGTACAGGCGCTCGAGCAGCATCGGGTCGGGATCCGCCCCGAGGATGTCGGTGAGCACCTCGCTCAGCTCATCGCGATCGAAGGGTGCGAGCTCGATCCGCCGCGCGCGCTCCAGGCGCTCGAGCTCTGAGAGCAGCGGGCGCAGGGGATGGCGGCGGTGCAGCTCGTCGGCGCGGTAGGTGAGCAACATCATCACCCGCTCCTGGCGCAGGCTGCGCGCTAGAAAGGCGACGAAGGTTCGCGTCGAGCGATCGGCCCAGTGCATGTCCTCGAGGATCAGCACGAGCAGTCCGGCCCCGCTCAGGCAGTCGATCAGCTCGAGTACGGCTTCGAACAACCGCAGCTGGCCGCTCGGGTCGGGGCGCTGGCCGGGCGCAGGGGCCTCGTCTTCGAGCCCCGGGAGGATGGTGGCGAGCTGGGCCCGGCTGCCGTGCGTCAGGCGCTCCAGGGCGGGGTGGCGCGTCCGGACCAGGGGGCGCAGCGCCCCCAGCAGCGGCGCGTACGGGAGTTCGCCGTCGTGCTGCTCCAGGCCGTCGCCGCGGAGGACCAGTGGCGGGGCCTCCTCGTCGCCGTTGCGCGCGAGGCGCACCTCGAGCTCGCCGACGAGGCGCGTCTTGCCGACCCCCGAGTCACCGCCGAGCAGGACGAGGGCCGGTCGGCCGGCCGTGGCCTCCCGGACGGCGAGCTCGAGTTCTGCCAGCTCGCCGATTCGTCCGACGAAGTGGTTGCTGGTCAGCCTCGACGCCATGCTCGAAGTATCGCTTGATGGCGGCGACCAGCGTGGGGCGACGGTTCCGATCTGAGATCTCACGGTTGCTCCTGAATCGCTCGGCGGCGGCACGGAGCTCGTCGGTGTGGCTGGCGGCCATGTGGGCAGTGAGTCCGGGGTGCATTTCGCGCTCCTTCCGAGTCCTTTCAACGTGAGCTCAGCATGGACTGCGTCCCGCTCCTCCACATCGGCAAGAAGGAGCGCATTTCGGGTCCCGACCCCTTAGTCGAACGCCCCCGACCCCTTACTTATCGATGCGAGCTCCCGGCAGGAAGGCGTGCGGATCGATGACTCCCAGCTCGCGCAGACGTGAGCGAAGTGCCGCGTCCGGCGCGGCCTCGCCCCGGCCCACCCCGAGTGTTCGCGCCGCGCGTTCGCGTGCGAGCTCGTCGAACGTGTCCAGCTCGTCGGCGTCACGCGCGCCGCCGAGCGCTAGGGGCACGGGCCGGAGATACCAGAGCTCGGCTTCCGCGTAGCGGGCGCACAGCGCGCGCGCCAGGGGGTACTGCGCGGGGTGGTAGAGGACGAACATCCGCGGCCGTCCGGGAAAGCGCAGGCGCGCGGCGGTCCGCATGCTCGCCGAATCGCGCAGCAGGCGCGGGACGCGCCTGTGTGAGGGCTCGAGCGCGAGAACGCGTGGTATGGACAGCAGGCCGCGAACATGGGCCTCGAGCTCGAACCCCTCGAGCTCGCCGGGGAGCAAGAGCACTCCCAGAGGTTCATCGGGCGGCTCATCCCGCCGCCGGCTCAGCAGACCGCCGGCGCCCGTGGTCACCGCGGCGGGCTAGGG
>JBAPXO010000801.1:0-3126 GCA_049284255.1 Solirubrobacteraceae bacterium
GTGCCAGCGACGGCGCGACCGGCGGGCGACCGCGAGGTGCTCGGCCCGAAGACGCAACAGCGCCACCAGGTGGGCGGTGGGCACGAACGGGTTGGCGGCGACGCTTTCGTCGACGAGCGACAGGGCGGCCACGGCCTCGCCGCCGACGACTGCGACCAGCGCCGGCTGCTGGAGCTCGGGAATCTCATCAAGAGCGGCAAGTCGGTGCAGGGCGTCGGTGTCGCTCGCGACGGCGAAGCGAAGCTCGAGCGTGGGGTTGTCATCATCGGTGGCGCGACCGAGATGCTCGTTACGGCGGTCGGCGGTGCGGCGGAGATCGGCGAGGTGGTCCTGGGCGATCAATGCGTTGAGCATGGGATTCATGGTGGGCTCCTGAAGGTTTGGCGGTTTCATCATGGTGCGCCTAAGCCACCCCTCATACATCGGGCAAATGGAGCCGGTTTTGGCGGGTGCCCCCTTATCCCGCAACCCGACCCCCCTTACCTGGCCAATCCCCCGCCGGGGGTGAGGCACGATCACCGCAGAGGACCCCGGACCCGATCCCGTAGGCGCGGCCTCAGTCCGCAGTCTGGTCACGGCCTGCCCGGAGTCGTAGTGTTCTCGGCTCAGGGCACTGTCGGACGGTGGCGGCGCTGCCGCCTCGGGACGCGGAACGAGATTCGACACGGGCGATGAGCACTTCGGTCGCTGAGACCACGGACCTGGCGCAACGGCTGGACCGGGTCGCGGTCAGCTTCTCCGAGGCGACGGTCACCGTCCTCGACCTCGTGCTCCTGGGGATGCTGCGTGGAGACTGGTGGGAGCTCGAGCGGCGCGCCCGCCGCGGCCTCGCGCTGCGCCGCGAAGGGGGCAACCCAGTGACAAAGGCGGACCTGCACGCCGCGGCAACGTCGTTTCGCTACGCCCACGATCTCGTGAGTGCCGAGGACTTCCAGAACTGGCTGCGCGAACGTGGAATCGGCGTCGGCGATCTGGCGGCCTATCTGCAACGCACGCTCCTGCAGGCGGGCGCGGCCGACGAGAGCGGCGGAACTCCCGCAGTGCAGGCCGATCCCGACGATGAGCGCGAGCTCGCGCAGGCTCTGTGGGCAGAGGCAATCTGCTCGGGGACGCTCGCCGCGCTTGCGACGGCCGCGGGAGACCTCGTGGTCGCCGAGAGCGCGGTCGCCGGAGCCGAGGCTGAGGTCGAGGGGACGCGCCAGACCGATGTCCCGTCCGACATTCTGGAGCGTGCCGCCACCGACGCCGCGAGCGGAGTCGCCGCCCGTCCCGGAGAGGATCTGCACGAGCGGCTGGCCCGGCTCGCCGGCCTGCAGCTGGCGATGGCGCGCCTGCGCACCGAGGTGGCCGAGCCAGAGGCCCTCGCGCGCGTAGTCGCTGGACATGGGCTGGAGTGGATGAGCGTGACCGGTACCGAGCTGGAGTTCGCGACCGAGGGGGCCGCGCTCGAGGCGCGGCTCCTGGTCACCGTCGACGGGCTCGATGTCGAGAGCGTGATCCGGCTGGCGGGTGAGCGCTGCCCCGGCGCTCCGCGCCCACGGGAGCTCCTGATCGCCGACGCTCCCCCGGAGCTGGGGGGCGTTATCGCCGCGGCGCTCCCCGGGGAAGTCGTCGGCCCGTGGCCGGACGGAGATCGCCACCGGCTGCTGCTCGTGGCGGCCAAACGGCCGCCGTCGCTCGAGACATCCTCGCTGCGCGAGACGGCGATCGCTGAGCGGCTCGCCGACGTCCTGCGCCACCACGGTGCGGGCCGCTTGGAGCGCCCGCTGGCCCTGTAGCCATGGCGAGCACGGTTTCAAATGACTCGCTCCCGCTGCTCGGGGCCCTTCCCGCCGAGGTGCGCGCTCTGACGGAGGCCGCCTTCGAGGAGCGCCAGCTCGACTTCGGGGATACCGTCGTCTCTCAGGGGGACCCGGCGGATGGCTACTACGTGATCGTTGAAGGGTCAGCGCGGGTGCTCGTCCGCGGCGAGGACGGACACGAGGTTTCGCTCAATTCGCTTGGTCCCGGCGATGCCTTCGGAGAGGGCGCGCTGCTCGAGGGAACCGTGCGCTCGGCCACGGTGCGGGCGTCGGGTCCGCTGAAGGTCAAGCGCCTTGACCGCGCGCTCTTCCTCGCTCTCGTGGAGCGCTACCCCGAGATCGTCACCGCCTTCCACGCCGCCGCTCACGCGCGCCGCATCAACGACTTTCTCCGTCTGCACTCGGCCTTCGCGGCGCTGCCGCGAGACGCGATCATCAAGCTCATCGACGATCTGCGTCCGGTCTCGCTGGGCGACGGCGAGGTGGCGGTGAGCGAGGGCGATTCCGCGGACGCCATGTATCTGATCGAGGACGGCCGGCTCGGGGTGTGGATCGGCGATCGCCGGGTCAGGACGCTGCACGCCGGAGAGTTCTTCGGAGAGCTGGCGCTCCTGCGAGACACGCCGCGGACGGCCACTGTGCGGGCCGAGGGCGACGTCTCACTGCTCGCGCTCGACGCCCCCGGTTTTCACGCGCTGATGGCCGAGCAGTCTTCGTTTGCGCAGCGGGTCGACGAGCGGATCGCGCTCTATGAGGCGCGCGACCGGCGCGGCTCCGAGCCTGCCCCAGAGATGCCCGACTCCGGCGTATGGAAGACCGCGGACCCCGGGCTGGCCGTCAGCGAAGGCGGGGAGGACGTGACCGACGCTGCGCCCATGCCGCACCGGCGCCGTCCTCGCGCCGTTCGCCAGATCGACGAGATGGACTGCGGCGCGGCCTCCATCGCGATGGTCTGCAATTTCTTCGGCCAGGACGTCTCGATGACGGCGATCCGCCAGGCCGTCGGCACGGGAACCGAGGGGACGACGCTGCGCGGGCTGATACGCGGCGGCGAGGAGATGGGACTCGCCATGCGTGCCGTCAAGTCGTCGCCGTCGCGCCTGGACTCGCTTGCGCTCCCGGCGATCATCCACTGGGACGCCAACCACTGGATCGTGCTCTACGCCGTCGAGGGCGATCGCCTGCGCATCGCCGATCCCGGCCGGGGGCTGCGAACAGTCTCGCGCGCCGAGCTGGCCGAGAAGTGGTCGGGATACGCCGCCCTCGCCCAGCCGACCGAGCGCCTCGCCGACGCGCCGCGCGGCGGCCTGAACCTGCGCTGGCT
>JBAPXO010000802.1:0-2671 GCA_049284255.1 Solirubrobacteraceae bacterium
GGCCAACGCTCCAGCCGTGGCCCAGGAAGACGAAGTGCTCGAAGTCCGCGGGGTCGGCGGGGAGGGGGTCAGACACGGCCGCCTGGGCCTGGGAGACGGCCTCGTCCAGGCTCTGCCCGAAGTGGCCGCGCATCAGGGCCAACGCCGCGGTGGCAAACCGTGTCTGCACGATCGAGGTCTCGTCGGCGAACTCGAGCAGCACGGCGTCATCCGCCTGCTCGACGACCGGCGTGTCGGCGACGGCGGAGATGGCCAGCGTCCGCGTGGTGTCGGGCACTGCCGCCAGGGCGCGGGCGACCTCGGTGGTGGTGCCCGAGCGAGAGATGGCGACCACGCAGTCATACGGGCGCTGGGTTGGCATCTCGGAGGCGGCGAAGGCGTCACTCTCGCCAAGCCCGAGCGACTCGCGGAGTACGGCTACGGCCTGAGCGATGTAGTACGACGTCCCGCAGCCCACGACCGCGATGCGCTCACCCGCCGCTGGGAGCTTCGATGCCGCCTCGGCGGCCGCGCCGGCGGACTGCCGCCAGAGCGCGGGCTGAGTTTCGATCTCGCGCACGGTTACGCTCACTTCTGCGCAATATATGGTTCAGATGCGCAAGATGCAACAAGCAACTTGATTGATGCGCCGGGACCGCCCATACACTCGCCCCATGCAGCAGCCTGATCGGCTCGGCGCGATCCTCGAGCGACTTTCGAGTGACGGCAGCGTCAACGTCGTCGAGATCGCCTCCGAGCTCGACGTGTCTCCGGCGACCATCCGCCGCGATCTCCAGCTGCTCGAAAGCCAGCGGCTGCTCGGCCGTACCCACGGCGGGGCCGTGCCCCAGGGCGTCCTGTACGAGCTGCCGTTGCGCTACAAGAGCACGCGCCAGCCCCAGGAGAAGCTTCGTATAGCTCGGGAGGCAGGCAGCCGCGTGCTCGAGGGCTGGGCGATCGGACTGACCGGCGGAACGACCACCACCGAAGTCGCGCGCACCCTCGTCGATCGCCAGCAGTTGACGATCGTGACCAACGCGCTCAACATCGCCTCAGAGCTCGCCGTGCGGCCCAACCTCAAGCTCGTCGTCACCGGGGGCGTCGCCCGGGCGCAGTCCTACGAGCTCGTCGGGCCGATCGCCGAGGCCAGCCTGGAGGGGTTGAACCTGGACATGGTGTTCCTGGCCGTCGACGGCATCTCGGCGCACGCCGGTCTGACCACCCACCACGAGATCGAGGCCCACACCAATCGCGCGCTGATCGAGCGTGCCGAGAAGGTCACGGTTGTCGCCGACAGCTCGAAGATCGGGAAGGTGGCGTTCGCGCGCATCTGCCAGCTCTCGGACGTGAGCGAGCTCATCACCGACACCGGTGCGCCCGCCGATGCCGTCGCCGCCTTCGAGGAGAGCGGCGTTCAGGTGACCACGGTTTAGAGCGCGCCACCGGTTTACTGCGTGTGCCGCCCGTGGAGGGTCGATTTCGACCACACCTCGGGCGTGCCGCCCGTGGAGGGTCGATTTCGACCACACCTCGGGCGCGCCGAGGGGGTGTGGGACGTTGGGTTCGTTTCTCGGCGGCGTTCTCCCACACCCCTCGCAGGGGCGTGAGGTGTGGTCAAAAGTGACCCTCTGGGGCAGCCGCCGCCCGTTAGGCCGTCGCGCTCGCGCCCTGCCACGCTGGCGGGCGCCGCGCGCCCGCACGGATGCCCGCCGGCATGAGCTCGCCGTGGGCTTCGATGAGCTCATCGACCATGTCCCGGATCTGGGCGATGGTCAGCGTCGCCCCGGCGTTGGGGTCGAGCATCACCGCCTGGTAGACGTGGTCGCGCCGCTCCTCCAGCGCCGCGCGCATCGTCAGCTCGGCGACATTGACGAAGGTCTTGTTCAGCGCCGCGCACTGGGGGGGCAGCTTTCCGACAGCGATCGGATGCACGCCGTCGCCATCGACCCAGCACGGCACCTCGACGCAGCAGCCCTGGGGCAGGTCGTCGATCAGCCCGTCGTTGCGAACGTTGCCGTACTCCAGGCGCCGCTGGCCGGTCACGAACGAGTGGATGTACCGGGGAGCGAGTTCGCCCTCGCCCTCGATCGGCAGCTCGGCGCCCTCGGCGAGGAGGCGCCGGACCTCGTCGTACTCCTCGAGGTTCTCAAGCGAGCGCCGGATGTACTCGTCCACGGGAATGCGGAAGTGCTCCAGCTGATCGTCGTGGCGCATGAACCACGGCACGTACTCGGCGCTGTGCTCGCTTGACTCGGTTGGGAAGAATCCGAACTGGCGGTATAGCTCGATCCGCACCTTGCGTCCGAGGCCCTCGGGATCGCGCTCGATCGCCTCGTCGAGGAGGGGATAGAGGCTCTTGCCATCGCGCTCGAACTGGAGCACGAACGCCTGGTGGTTCAGACCGGCGGTGAAGAACTGGATCTCGTCGACGGGGACGCCGACCATTTCGGCGAGCTGCTCGTGGGTGTTCTGCACCGAGTGGCAGAGGCCGATCGCGTTGGCCAAGGGGCTGCCTTCCCACACCGCCCACGGGAGCATGGCCATCGGGTTGGCGTAGTTGAGCAGAATCGCCTGAGGGCAGAGCTCCGCCATGTCGTTGGCGATGTCGACCAGCACCGGGATCGTCCGCAGTCCCCGAAATACCCCGCCCACCCCGATCGTGTCGCCGATCGTCTGGCGCAGCCCGTACTTC
>JBAPXO010000803.1:0-1684 GCA_049284255.1 Solirubrobacteraceae bacterium
GCCGATCCGAGCATGGCGATGCAGAGCTCGATCGCCAGGGCCAGGCCGAACAGGGGGGCGAGAACCCTGAGCGCCCCGCCGGGACTGTGCAGCGGCTCATCACTGCCGCCGATGTACGCCACCACGAACACGTAGAGCACCATCACCGCGCCGGCATAGACCACGACCTGCGCCGCGGCCACGAACTCCGCGCGCAGCAAGAGGAACAGGGCGGCGAGGGAGACCAGATGGCCGACGAGCGCGAGCACGCTGTAGAAGGGGTTGCGCAGCATCACCACTCCGACCGCGCCCGTGATGGCGCCGATCGCGGCGATGAAGAAGATCACGGCCGACATGGCAGCGGCTTCCTACTCGCCCTCGCGGCGCAGCGGCGTGCGCTCGATCGCCTCGGCGAGCAACATCTCCTTCGTGAAGATCAGGTCCGAGCGGGTGTAGTCCGACATCTCGTAGTCGTGACCCATGGTGATCGCATCGAACGGGCACGCCACCTCGCAGTAGCCACAGAAGATGCACCGACTCAAGTTGATCTCGTAGACCGCGGCGTAGCGCTCACCGGCCGAGACCCGGTTCTCCGGGGTATTCTCGGCGGCGACCACGCGGATGCAGTCGGCCGGGCAGGCGGCAGCACACAGCGAGCATCCGACGCACTTCTCCAGGCCGGTGTCCTCGAAGCGGTGCAGCTTGTGGCGGCCGCGGAAGCGGGGATAGACGGGCGTCTTCTCCTCGGGGTACTGGATCGTGGTCGGTCCTTCGACGATGCGTGCAAACGTGGTCTTCAGGCCGCGCAGCGTCTCACCGAACACGCGGTAGGTACCGCGCACAGGTCCGCGACCGGGTGCGCGCACGACCTCGATGACATCGGCTCCGGGGTTGTATGGCGTCATGCGACTCCCATCGGGTGGCGGCGGACGGCGATCATGAG
This sequence comes from Solirubrobacteraceae bacterium, assembly GCA_049284255.1. Taxonomy (GTDB): domain Bacteria; phylum Actinomycetota; class Thermoleophilia; order Solirubrobacterales; family Solirubrobacteraceae; genus Palsa-465. The sequence continues at coordinate 923 of JBAPXO010000803.1, forward strand.
GCCACCACGATCGCGGTCACCAGCAGGTTCAAAGTGGCAAGCGGCAGGAGGATCTTCCAGCCGAAGGACATGAGCTGGTCGTAGCGCAGACGGGGCAGGGTCGCCCGCACCCAGATGAACAGGGTGAGCACCAGCAGCATCTTGAAGAGCACGACAAACGGATCCACCCAGCCTGGAGGGTGGATCCCGAAGGGCAGCAGCCAGCCGCCGAAGAACATCGTCACGGTCAGGCCCGAGACCACGATCATGTTGGTGTACTCGGCGAACAGGTAGGCGACGAACGGCGTGCCCCCGTATTCGGTGAAGTAGCCGCCGACCAGCTCGGCGTCGGCCTCGACCAGATCAAACGGCGCCCGGTTGGTCTCGGCGAACGACGCCGTCATGAAGACGAGAAAGCCGACGATCTGCGGGATGAAGTACCACATGCCGCCCTGGGCGTGGACGATTCCGGTCAGCGAGAGGGTTCCGGCGGTGATGATGACCCCGACCAGAGCCAGTCCCTGGGAGACCTCGTAGGAGATGAGCTGGGCGGCGCCTCGCATCGCCCCCAAGAACGAGTACTTGGAGCCCGAGGCCCAGCCTCCGAGCATGATCCCGTAAAACGAGATGCCGCTGAGCGCGAACACGTACAGCGGGCCGATCGACACGTCGATCCCGTACAGGCCGATCCGCTCGCCGAAGACGTGCTGGACGTCGCCCCACGGGATGATCGCCAGCGCACCGACCGCGGTGATGATCGAGATCGCCGGGGCGGCTCGGAAC
>JBAPXO010000804.1:0-4109 GCA_049284255.1 Solirubrobacteraceae bacterium
GGGGGAAGCCGTCGAGTCGATCCTCGTGTCCGCGAGCGGCGGCTCGGAGACCGCGACGTCTTCGCCGGGATCGCCACAGCCCGTCGCCGTTGCGTGGTTGTTGTCGTCGCCCCCGTACCTTGCGACCCACCGATATGTGCCGTGACGCCTGGGGCGGAAGTCAGCGGAGCGGTAGTCCCCGTTTCCGGACACGGTGACGTTCGAAGAGTCCGCCGGCGTCCCGGTGCAGCTGGCGTCGTCGGGTCCGTAGACGTTAAACGCGATGGTGCCTCTCGGATTGGAGCCACCACTCAGCGTCGCGGTGTCCGAGATGGTGGCGCCGAGGGCGATCGCGCCCGAGGCCGTGGTCGCGATCGCGGGTTGGGCGCGAACGATCTCGATGTTCTCGTCGTGCGCCCCGCATCTCGTCTTGTCTACGCGCTCGTTGTTGGCGTCGCCGGAATAGCTCACCCGCCAGCGGTAGACCCCGACGCGGCTCAGCGCCACGGGATCAGAGTTGTGGGGACCGTTGCCGCTGACCGTCACCGTGGATGTGAAAACAGGGTCGCCGGTGCACTCTCTGTCATCAGGTCCGTAGAGGCTGAACCTCATTTCCCCCGCCGGCGAGATGCCCCTCGCCAAGTTTGCCGTGTCGTAGACATCCTCCCCGGCGTGCGCTCGCCTCTGCGATACCGATGAGGACAGAGTGGGCCTGGCGCGGTGGACGACGACCGACTCGTTCGCCTCGTTACAGGCTGACGGTCCGGCGGCGTCGTTGTTCGAGTCGCCCGAGTACGCGACCCTCCAGCGAAATCTCCCGGCCCGGCGTGCTCTGAAGTCGCCTGACTCGTAATCCCCAGCCCCGGCGACCGTCGACGTCGACGTGAAGACCGGCGTGCCCGTGCAATCGGTATCGCCCGGCTCGTAGAGCTCGAACAGGATCGTTCCCGTCGGAGACGCCCCGCCCGTCAGGATCGCCGTGTCGGAGATCAGGGCGCCGAAGCTGCTGAGACGAACCGACGCCGAAGCGTTCGATCTGATCGTGGGCGAGCTGTGCTGGGGCGGCACGCACCCGGTGAATGGGACGTGGGTGAGCACCCAGTCGCCGACGATCGTCTGGGCGATCATCGCGCCATTGAGCTGGGGCTCGCTGGCGGTCGTAATCGCGGCGTTCGGCGCGAGGATCAACCCCTGCCAACCGACCCCGTGGTTGACGGCGAGGCCAGTGGCGTTGGGAAAGTTCCACACGATTCGCTGGGCGGTGGCGGCGTTGCTGAGATTCATGTACTGGGGGGCGACCGACAGGTTCGTCGCGTCGGTGACGTTGATGAGCGCGGTCGCGCCGGTCTGCGTGAGGTTGATCACGACACCGGCGGCAGCCATCAGGTCGGCCGCTTTGACGTCGAACACGTTCAGGCCGGCTCCGGTTCCCGTCAGCTCCAGCGCCTTCGAATACTGGTTCAGGGTCACGGTGGCGCCCGCGGTTTGGCCGATCTGGCCCCACGAACCGCTGAGCTCCGTCAGCGTCGTGAACTCGTAGTCGAAGTCGAAGGGCGGCGGGGCGTGAACGCGGCCACCGTTGACCGTGAAGTCGGGAGCCACGTCAATCGAGCCGCCGTACTGAACGCCACCGTTGAGCGTGCCTCCGTTGCCGGTGCTCCTGCCGGCCGTGAAGTCACCGCCGGCGATCACCGTCGGCGTCGAGTCGCCGGCGGCCGGATTGATCGAAACGCCGTCAACGGTGACGTTGCCGGCCGCGGCGATCCGGCCGGTGATGCTGGTTCCCTGCGATTGCGAGGCGTTGAACTCGTCGTGGGAGAAGGCCACGAAGTGCGCGGCCTCACCCAGGGATGCGCAGGAGTCGCGGGGCCGTTGCGTCACGGGTCGCGCAATCGAGGTGCTCATCCCCACAGAGCACCCGACAAAACCCGTCAGGACGATTGCGATCAGCCTCGCGCGGCTCACTCTCACCTGGAAGGCTACGACCCACGTCCAGTTTCAGGAGACGACCCCGAGGAGATGGGCCTGGACGGCGGCGAGGCGTTCGAGATCGGGATCGAAGTTCTGGGCCTCGATGAACAGGGCGTGTTCGCCGACGATCACCAGGGCATACGCGAGCGTGGGGATCGGAATCGGAGGCTCGTAGGTGGCCGCGGCGGCCTCGTCGGCGATCAGGCGCCCGAAGATCTCGACGTGGGTGCGGTGCGATGCCCCCTCCGGATCGGTGACCAGTCTGATCGTGGCGACGGGGTCGGCGTGCAGAAGCTCCCTGATCCCCGGATGGGAGGCCACCGTCCGGTCATAGCGGCGCAGCGACTCCAGGATTGCGTCGGCGCCGGCACCCTCGACATCGGCGCGAATGCTGGCGAGAGTCAGGCGGGCGGCTAGGGCAAACGCCTCACTGATCAGCCGTTCCCGCGAGCCGAACCAGTCGTAGAGGGTTGTGCGCCCCACCCCCAGCTCGCGCGCCAATGCACGCATATCCAGTCGCCGGCCCCCGCCCAACCACCGGGCGGCGCGGCGCAGCGCCTGCTCACGGTCCGCGGCGGCCGGCCGACCGACGCGCTGTGAATTCTGTACATTCAAGGGGAAGTGTTCGGAATGCGGGTTGGGAGCCGTTCCGAATCAGGCAACGCGGAGGACAGGGAGAGGTACATGTTGATCAACGCGATCGGTAGGCGTTCGCGCGTGGCGGCTTTGGGAATCATGGCTGTCTGCGCGGCTGGAGTGCTCTTGCTCATGGGTGCGGGGTCGGCGCGAGCGACGGTCTGGCTGTGCAAGCCGGGGCACAAGCCCGATCCTTGTACGCCGAGGCTCACCACGACGGTCTACAACCCGGCCCTGACCACGGCGCTCCGCGTCCAGCATCCCAAGCCGCTGGCCAAGCCGCGGATCGACTGCTTCTACGTTTATCCGACGGTCAGCGATGAGACGACCCCCAACAGCGATCTAAAGATCCAGAATACTGAGCGCTCGATCGCGCTCTACCAGGTGGGGCGCTACTCGCAGTACTGCAGGGTCTACGCGCCGATGTACCGGCAGGTGACCCTGGCCGGCGCCGGCCTGCCCAATACCACGCCGACGCAGGCCAAGCCCAATCTCGCGCTGGGGGTCAAGGACGTCGAGAACGCTTTCAAGGACTACCTCGCCCACTACAACCACGGCCGGGGTTTTGTCTTCATTGGCCACTCGCAGGGCTCGGGCGTGCTCGAGACCGTGATCGCCAAGCTCGTTGACACCAAACCGAAGATCCGCAAGCGGATGCTCTCGGCAATCCTCATGGGCGGCAACGTGCTCGTTAAGGGCAACACCGGGATCGGCGGAACCTTCAAGCACATCCCGGCGTGCCGACGTACGACGCAGCTGGGGTGCGTGATCGCCTTTTCGACGTTCGACCAGCCGGCTCCGTCCGACAGCTTCTTCGGGCGCCCCACCGTGCTGCTGAACTCCAAGCCGCCGGCCAAGGGCGACGATGTGCTGTGTACGAATCCCTCAAACCTCGGCGGGGGCAGCGGCGTGCTCAGTGTCATCCAGCCGTCGGCACCGTTTGCCCCGGGCTCGACGATCGCGCTGGGGCTCGCGGCGCTCAACTGGAAGGTGCCAAGCCCATCGACGCCCTTCTGGGCAGCGCCTGGCTCGTACACCGCCCAATGCGCGGACTCCAACGGAGCGCACGTGCTCGAGGTGACGGCTCGCAACGGAGCGCAGACGCCGACACCTGCGCCAACTCCGGAATGGGGACTGCACCTGCTCGACGCCAACCTATCGCTAGGCAACCTCATCTCGGTCGTCAAATCGGAATCGGCGACCTATGCCCGCCGCCACACGTAGACCTGGAGCGGCCTCCCGCCCGGAGGGCTGATTCGGGATTTCAACGAAGGGTGGCAGCGCGCCGTCACGGGCATTAGGATGCGCGCGTGGCACAGATCGCCGCTGACCCACGCGAGACCGCTCCCCCGCAGGCGGGCCCGCCCGCGATCGCGCGGCCGGATTTCGACATCGTCCCCCGGCCCGGGATCGCGATCGGCGCAGTGGTGTTCGTCCTCCTGATCGTCGCCATCGCGAGCGACAAGCTCTGGGCGCTCGAGTTCTTCCACGTGGCGTTCGGCGCCGCGTGGACGATCATCGAC
>JBAPXO010000805.1:0-4293 GCA_049284255.1 Solirubrobacteraceae bacterium
GCTGCGGATCGTCCAGCAGCTCCCGCGCATGACCCAGCTCCAGCGCGACGATTGTCGTGGTATTCGGGAGCGCGACCACCCGCTCGCCCGTTGTGATCCTCACGCCCAGCGAGCGGGCACGCCGCTCCATCGAGTCGACCATCATGCCCCAACCCCCGACCGGGAACCGAGCCGGAATCTTGGGGTCGAGGAGCAGCCGCTGGGTCCGCTCCCAGACGAACGCCGCCGACAGCTCGCCGGGATCATGGTGGAAGGTGTAGACGCCGGCCAGGCCCGCCAGCAACGCGGCCGTACGCTCGTCGGAGTGGTCAGCGGCCCAGGAGCGGAAGTCCTGGTCACTCGGCGCAACCCGGCCGCGCAGGCGAAGGCCCCGAGGAATCAGGGCAAGCGGTGGGGTTCGGTGAATTGCGCCGTCGTAGTGGAAGCGCACGCCCGTCAGCTTCGGTCGCGCCAGCGGCGGCATCAGATCGCGTTCGCTTAGCCATGCCCACAAAGCCCCGCCCTTGTAGATCGCATGCGGGCCCAGGTTCGTCCTGTAGGGACCTGCGTCGCTGCGGGCGCGCCCGCCGAGCGACTCGCTCGCCTCGAGCAGCTCTACGTCCACGCCCTGCTCGGCGCACGTGATGGCCGCGGTGAGTCCCGCGACGCCGCCTCCGATGACCGTGATCTTTTGCATGGACGGACCGTATTGGCAAAGCTGGTCCCCTGTACAGTGCCAGTTATGAGCGACCGAACGGGTCCAGTTGACCTGTTGCTCCCGTTGGAGCGAGGCGGCGTAGCCCTGCACGAACAGCTCGAACGAGCGCTTCGAGACGCTGTACGGGAGGGTCGCGTGCGAGCGGGGGCACGGTTGCCATCCAGCCGTGCACTCGCAACAGAACTCGGGATCTCCCGCGGTGTGGTCACCGCCGCCTACGATCAGCTCGTCGCCGAGGGCTACCTACAGACCCGCCAGGGTGCGCCGGTTCGCGTGGCCGAAGGCGTTCGCGCCCACGCGCCACGGCAGCCGGCCCCGCCTCTGATCGAGCGGTTCGCCTACGACCTCACCCCCGGACTGCCCGACCTGCTCGGGTTCCCACGTGAGCGTTGGCTGCGGTCGGTGCGCAGCGCGTGGCGCGAAGCTCCGCTCGATGCCGTCGGATACGGCGACCCCCGCGGCGAGCCGGCGCTGCGGGAGGCGCTCACCGACTATCTCGGTCGCGCACGAGGCGCGGCGCCCGACGCCGAGCACCTGGTCGTCTGTACAGGCTTCCGTCAGGGGCTCTCGCTCACCTGCCGGTGGTTGCGTGGGGCTGGGATCGAGCGGGTGGCACTAGAGGACCCGGGCTGGCACGCGCAGCGACTGATCGTCGAGGAGGCCGGACTCGAGGTAGCGCCCGTCGCCGTCGACCGCGAGGGAATCTCCATCGACGAGCTCGACGCCAGCGGGGCGGAGGTCGTCGTCGTCACCCCGGCGCATCAGTTCCCCACCGGCGTTGTGCTAAGCGCCGCCCGGCGATCGCAGCTGATCGACTGGGCCGAGCGTGGAGACCGGCTGATCGTCGAAGACGACTACGACGCCGAGCTCTGCGACGGGCAAGTCGGCGCACTCCAAGGGCTCGCGCCCGACCGAGTGCTGTACATCGGCTCGGCCAGCAAGCGGCTGACGCCCGGGATGCGGCTCGGCTGGATGCTGCCGCCATCCTGGATGTCGTGGGCGCTGATCTCGGCGAAAGCGATCGAGGACGCGGGCTCCGAGGTGTCGGGGCAACTTGCGCTGGCCGACTTCATTGCGCGAGGTGAATTCGAAAGGCACCTGCGACGGATGCGCAGCCGTTACGGACGCCGGCGAGAGGCTCTGGCCCACTCGCTTGCCAAACACCGCCCGAGCTGGCGCCCGCGCCCGGATGCCGACGGGATGTTCCTGCTCGTCGAACTCCCGGGCGATGTCGACGAAGCGACGCTACTGACGGCGAGTGCTCGGATCGGCGTCGGGCTTGAGGGACTGTCGCTGCACAGTTACACCGGCACCACCGCGCCCGGGCTGGTGGTCGGCTGCGGCTCGCTCTCTGAGCCGGCAATCGACCGAGCGCTCATGCTGCTGACCAACGCGCCAACCCCTCGACACGATCAGGCTGCCAGGTCAGGGGATTTCGACCCCGGCGTCGCATCGCTGGGCAACGGGACCGCACTACCTGGCCGCCAGGCGCGGGCTAGAGCGGCGCTACTTCCCGAGCAGCGCGCACACCGCTGACGCCTGGACGGACCGTAGCTGCTGGAGCAGAGCGCCCGTCGGGGCTGCGATATTTAGCGACGTCGTGACGGAGCGGCGGCCGTTTGCAGTTGCGGCTGCCCATTGCACGTATCCGGGGAAGTTCCCGGTGTGGCCGTACACGGTGCCGCAGCGCGTCTTGTAGCGGAAGATCGCCAGCCCCGCCGAGTTCGCGCCGGGACCGGCCGGACTCGAAGAGCCACGGACGAACTGCAGCTGCGCACGCCGCTGCGCCCTGCCGAAGAACCGACCGCCAAGGTCGGCGCGTATGAACGCGCCAAGGTCGGCCGGAGTGGAGACGATGGCACCTGACGCCCACGCGCCGCTCGGGCTCAAGACCGTGGTGACGTCTTGCGGCGGCTTGCCCGGCTGCACGTCGTAGCCATGGATAAACGGTGCCGGCAACGAGATCCTGCGCGTCGGGAACGTCGTCTGCGTCAGCCTCGCCGGCCGGAAGACGAGCGTCGAGAGCAGGTGGCCGTAGGACTGGCCGCTGACCTGCTGGGCGATCAGTCCGACGACGATGTTGTCGGTGTTGGAGTACTCGTAGCGCGAGCCCGGCGTGAACACCAGCCTGTCCTGGCGTACCCAGTCGACGATCTCCGCCGGCGACACGTAACCGCGCGGGTTCTTCATAGCCTGCTCGCGGAAGCCGGCTGACCGCGTGTAGTCGGGCAGCCCGCTGGTGTGGTTGAGCATCTCGCGCACCGTCACCGCCGACCACTCCGGGGGCATCCCGGGAAGCCGCTCCCCGATCGTGTCATTCAGGCCGAGCCGTCCCTCCTGCACCAGGTGCAATGCGACGGCCCCACTGAACGCCTTCGCGATGCTGGCGATCCGCATGTGGTCCCGAACGCGCGGCGCACCGGGCCGCGTCACGTTGGCCCGCCCCGCCCGCAGGATGGTTGTTTGACCGTCGCGGTACAGGGTCGCGATCGCCCCGACCGGCCCGCCCGGTGCAGCCACCAGGCGCTTGAGGCCGCACCGGACAGCCGCGTCCGTGGTCCGCCTCGCCGCGACCGCACCGCAGGGAACCAGCAGCGCCACCGCAGCGGCAGCCAGCAATGCGCAGAACCACTCCAAGCCCCTGTCCAAACAGCTCACGGCGACAACATTGCCCGATTGCGACCGCGACGGCAAGTCATGTCGCAGGCGCAACCCGCTGCATCGAACCGGGCATCCGGCCCCTGTTGGCGGGCGAGGAGTTCGCGTCGCCGATTCATCGAGCTGGGCTCGGTGGTTCGCCAGCTAGGCCCGCACGACGCGCGCCGCGCCGAACGTGACGGGCGCGGCCGGTCCGCCGGGGAGCTCGACCGTGATCTCGGAGAGGCCCTCGACGCCCTGCTCAAAGGCGACTTGCTGGTCGTAGTCGCAGTGCAGCGTCGTTCCGTGGAGCTCGAGCCCGAGCACCTCGCCCCAGCGCGCCGCAGTCGAATCGGGGGCAGGGACGCGCACGGTCGCCCCGACGAGCCGGCCGGGAGCGCCCTTGCCGCCGTGACCGATCCAGTCAGGACCGCCCCAGCGCCAGCTCTCGGCCGGCATCGGGCGGTCGATCGAGACGATTGTCCCGCCGAGGTCGGCGGGGTGCAGATGGCTGGCGCAGATGTCGTCGAGGTCGGCGCTCCACACCGTTCGTATCGCGAGCGCCCGCGCTCGTTCGCGCGCGCTCGCGAGATCGTCGATCTGAAATATCAGCATGTAGCCGCCCTCGCCGCGGCGCTCGAGATGGCGCCCGGCTGCCGTCCCCTCCTGGGTCGGGGAGACGATCTCCAGGAAGTCCTCGCCCAGTGCGCAGACGACGTTGTGCAGCCCGAACGAGCCGACGCCCGGGTCGCGGAACGGCTCGCCCAGTCCCACCGCGGCGCGCAGGCGCCCATAGGCTGGCTCGAGGTCGCGCGCGACGAGCACCGCCTGGCGGAGGCGAACGCCGGTTGACTGGCACCCGGGCACGTCCATACCCTACGCCCGTGGCTGTGATCGAGACCGGCACGCAGGACCTTCTGGCCCGTGTCCAAGATGGCGTGGCCGTCCTCACCCTGAAT
>JBAPXO010000806.1:0-2527 GCA_049284255.1 Solirubrobacteraceae bacterium
TCGCATTCGTCCCCGACTCGCTGGACTACCCGCGACTGCTTCGGCGACCTGGGGATCGTCTGAGGCGTTAGGACCGGACGAGTCCTTTGCCGCGAAGGCGATCGTCGGGTCCCGTTCGCCGAGCGAGCCCTTCGGCGAGGACGGGGTTGAGATCCGGACCGGTCGGCCGCCACGCACGATCGCCTTCGCCCAGAACCGAACGGGGGGTATCGCCAGCGTGAGGCTCGCTTGCCACCACCTAAAGCTCGCCAACCTCGGTTTGGCGGCGACTAGGATCGCCTGATGGCTAACAAGACATGGTTTATCACCGGTACTTCGCGCGGCTTCGGTCGCGAGTGGGCGATCGCGGCGCTGGAGCGCGGGGATCGCGTCGCGGGGACGGCGCGGGATCCGAGCGCACTTGACGATCTCGGACAGCGCTACGGCGACGCGCTGCTGGCGCTCGAGCTCGATGTCACCGATCGCGGGGCTGACTTTGAGGCGGTGAAGCGGGCCCACGAGCATTTCGGGAGGCTCGACATCGTGGTCAACAACGCGGGTTACGGACACTTCGGGATGGTCGAGGAGCTCTCCGAGCAGGACGCCCGATCCCAGATCGAGACCAACCTGTTCGGCGCGCTGTGGGTGACCCAGGCGGCGCTTCCGTTGCTGCGGGAGCAGGGCAGCGGCCATATCGTGCAGGTGTCCTCGATCGGCGGGATCTCGGCGTTTCCCAGCGTCGGCATCTACCACGCTTCTAAGTGGGGACTGGAGGGGATCAGTCAGGCGCTCGCCCAGGAGGTCAGGGAGTTCGGGATCTACGTCACGCTGGTCGAGCCGGGCGGCTTTTCCACTGACTGGAGCGGCCCGTCGGCCAAGCGCTCAGAGCCCTTAGCGGTCTACGACGCCCAGCGCGAGCGCCAGCAGCAGCGGCGCGCGGGCATGGAGCCTGGAGACCCGGCGGCCTCCGCCCGCGCCATCCTGAAGGTCGTTGATGCCGACCCGCCGCCGCTGCGCGTGTTCTTGGGGACGGCTCCGCTGGGCATCGCCGAGAAGGACTACGAGGGCCGGCTGGCGATCTGGCGCGAATGGCAGCCGGTCAGCGAGCTGGCTCAAGGAGGCGGCAGCCAGTAGCTGGATTCGCCATCGGGGCGCTTCCCTACCCACTGGCGCGGTCATACTGGGACGCGCCGGACCAGAATCCGTCGCTCCGGCGCTGCGCAGCGAGTTAAAAGTACCCGCCTCTGCTCTTCGTGGTAGGGCAGGTCGGTGGCGTGGTGAGGGTCGACGCCGCCACCCATCGGGGGATGCGCAACGCCGGGCCGGACAACGACTTCGTGCTTGTCGCCAGAGGCAAGCACGGTTACGTAGGCCAAAACGGCCACACCGTCGATGACAATCCGCGCGGCGGCGTCCCGCGTCTGACCGCGCCGCCACCCCGCTTGCCGGTCTGGTTGGGGGACCAGGGTGCCCGACAGGTCCTGAGGCTCCAACACACGCGCCCCAAACCTCTCGCGGCGACCGTTCAGGCAGCCGGTCCCCCGCTTGCGACGCTGATTTCCTAGAAGTCGTGCTGCAGATGCTCGCGTCTGGCGCGCGAGTACCCGGTGCAAAGAGCGCTCTACTGGGCCTCCATCATCAGCACTACGACGTCGACGAGCTCCGCGCCTACGTCGACGAGCTCCGCGCCTAGCACCACAAGGCGTCGAACAAGTGCGACGCGCTCGCGCGCAACCAGCGGCGATGACGTGCGCGTGGGTAGATGCGTGTGGCTGATCCCGATGGTTCTCAGTTAGGCTCAAGTCGTGCCAGATAGCGGAGATGAGCTTCTAACTGTCCTAGAGGTGGCCGATCGTCTGAAGGTCAACCAGCAAACGGTCCGCAACTGGATTGATAGCGGCGCGCTGACGGGGATCATGCTCGGTTCTCGCCGCGTCGGGTTCGCGCCAAGGACCTGGAGCGCTACATCGCCGACAGCTCAGCGGCCCGCAACCCGGATAAGGCAACCGCGCGCCGAGAGTTCGACGAGGCGCTGGCCGCCGTTCAAGCGGCGACCAACCAGGACGTGCTGGTCCCGGCGCTACGTCGCCTATCGCGTGCCTCGCTGGCTCTCGCGCGAGCGGTGTCGCGCCACTCGATGTAAAGCAGCGTTTGGGTGCGAGTAGCCCGAAGCAATCGAACGCGGAAAGCTCGCCCGTCAAAAGGCCGGTTCTCACTTAGCGCCGCCTTCCCTCGTCGTATGACCGAACACAACCCAGAGCGCTACTCTCGCGCGCTACTTCGCGCGACCTAACCTTCTGGTCCCACACGCCCGATCTGGCCAAAGTAGCCGATTACCAGGCGCAGAACGAAACGGGAGCGACGGGACTCGAACCCGCGACCTCCGGCGTGACAGACCGTCAGAGCAGCTCGTCGTGGAGAACGCCTGTCGGCAATTTGCCCTCACCGGGATTAGCCGACGGCTGGCTCGGGCGCTGACTCGAGCGCCCGGCCAGCGAAAGCTCGGTCGAGACGCTCGAGCTCTTCCGGGCGCAGCTTGGCGCTGAGA
>JBAPXO010000807.1:0-6246 GCA_049284255.1 Solirubrobacteraceae bacterium
GCCCGAGCGCGCCTGGACGAGGATCAGTCGCCGGTGGCCGGGCGCCGCTTCACCCGCGCCTGAACGGCGGCGAGGCCAAGCGCCCCGCCGCCGCGAACCGTTGCCTCTAGCTCGCGCTGTCGAACGCCTCGGCCACCTTGGGCCAGTTGACGACGTTCCACCACGCATCGATGTAGTCGGGGCGCTTGTTCTGGTACTTGAGGTAGTAGGCGTGCTCCCAGACGTCGACGCCGAGCAGTGGCGTCTGGCCGTTTGAGATCGGGCTGTCCTGGTTGGCGGTCGAGACCACGGCCAGGCCCGAGCCGTCATGCACCAGCCACGACCAGCCCGAGCCGAACTGGTTGACGCCGGCGTCCTTGAGCTTGGACTTGAAGTCGTCGAAGGACCCGAAGGCCGAATCGATCGCCTCGGCGAGCGCACCGTCGGGCTGACCGCCGGCGTTCGGGGCCATCCACTCCCAGAAGAGCGAGTGGTTGTAGTGCCCGCCGCCGTTGTTGCGAACGGCGGTCTGCTTGTCGGACGGCAGCGAGCCGAGGTTCTTGAGGACGTCCTCGATCGGCTGGTCGGCGAACTCGGTTCCCTCGAGCGCGGCGTTGACCTTGTCCACGTAGGCCTGATGGTGCTTGTCGTGATGCACGCGCATCGTCGCCTCGTCGATATGGGGCTCAAGCGCGTTGTAGTCGTACGGCAGGGGCGGAACGGAATACGCCATGACACAGCTCCTTTTGTGAGCGGAATTTCGAGCGTCATAACAGAACATACCCACACGGTGGAGGTCACCGCTGCCGAGTACGCTTGCACCGTCGTGACCCGGCTATCGACCTACTTCCTGCCCACCGAGCGCGAGCCTCCGGCCGATGCCGAGGCGATCTCGCACAAGCTCATGGTCCGGGCCGGATTGGTCCGCCAGGTCGGGTCTGGGCTGTGGTCATGGCTGCCCGCGGGCTGGCGGATACACCAGCGGATCGTGCAGATCGTGCGTGAGGAGATGAACGCCATCGGCGGCCAGGAGATGCTCATGCCCGTGCTCAACCCGGCTGACATCTGGCGCCGCAGTGGTCGCTACGGGATCGACGAGCTGTTCAAGCTCAAGGACCGCCGGGGCGCCGATCTTGTGCTCGCGCTCTCGCACGAGGAGATCATCACCGGGCATGTCGCGGCCGCCGTCAAGTCCTACCGGGACCTCCCGATGATCCTCTACCACTTTCAGGTCAAGGAACGCGACGAGGCGCGCCCCCGGGCCGGCGTGCTGCGCACGCGCGAGTTCATCATGAAGGACTCCTACACCTTCGATCGTGACTCCGCCGGCCTGGACGTGCAGTACGACCTCCATGCCGCCGCCTACGAGCGAATCTGCGACCGCTGCGGTCTGGAGTGGTATCGAGTCGAGTCCGATGTCGGGGTGATGGGCGGTCATGGCGCGGACGAGTACATGGCGCCGTGCGCGGCCGGTGAGAACGACGTCGCGCTGGCCCCGGGCTACGCGGCCAACGTCGAGGTCGCGAGCGCCACCGCCCAGCCAGTGGCGCTACCGGCGTCGCTGGAGCAACCCGAGCGTGTCCACACTCCGGACATGGTCACGATCGACGCCGTGGCGGGCGGCCTCGGACTGCCGGCCGGCGCGCTCCTCAAAGCCTTTCCGATCGTGCTCGAGGATGGGGAAATGCGGCTCGTGATGCTCCGCGGCGACCACCGCGTCAACGAGATCAAGCTCCAGAACGCGCTCGGGACCCCCTTCCGGGCCGCCACCGGCGACGAGGTGTCCAAGCGGCTCGGGCCGCCCGGGTTCATCGGTCCGGTGGGAACCGACCTTCGGATCCTGCTCGATGCCGCCGTCGCGGCCGATGGTTCGGGGTCCTATGTGACGGGTGCCAACGAGCCCCAGTACCACCTCCGGGGCGTCCGGCCGGGGCGGGACTTCGCATTCGAGACCGGCGATGTGCGCGCGGTCGTAGCCGGGGACACGGTCAACGGCGCCGCCATCCGGATCGAGCCCGCGATCGAGATCGGCAACATCTTCAAGCTCGGCACGCGTTACTCCGAGCCTCTGGGCGCCACGTATCTCGATCAGGACGGCAACACCCAGCTGATCTGGATGGGCTCCTACGGGTTTGGGCCCGCGCGGGCGGCGGCGGCCGCGGTCGAGCAGTACGCCGACGAGCACGGGATCTCCTGGCCGCGCACGATCGCTCCCTTTGACGTCGAGCTAGTGGTGCTGGGCAAGCCGGGGACGCCCGAGCGCGAGCTCGCCGACGGCCTCTACGAGGAACTCCAGGCAGTCGGCCTGCAGACGCTCTACGACGAGCGGGACGCCGGACCGGGTGAGAAGTTCGCCGACGCCGAGCTGCTTGGCTGTCCACTCCGGCTGACGATCGGCCGGCGCACCTTGGCCGCGGAGGAGATCGAGGTCCAGGTCAGGCGGGGCCGCGAGTCGCGTGCGGTCCCGGTCATCGGAGCGGCGCAGGCGGTAGCCGAACTGTGGCGGGGGCTGCCCTGATCGACGGCCCGCCGTGAGCCCCGAGATCACCAAGCGCCGGCTCTTCGGGATTGACCGCTCCGGCCCGCCGCCGCCGGCCACGCAATCAGACCAGCCGCTGAACCCCTGGACGATTCCCAACGCGATCGGATTCATCCGGTTGCTGGGGATCCCCGTCTTCCTGGTGATCGCGCTCTCCAGCTCGGACGGGCAGGACACCGTGGCCACCGTGCTCTTCGCCGTGATCGGCTGGGGGGACTATCTCGACGGCTTCGCGGCCCGGCTGACCGGACAGTACAGCCGGCTCGGGGCGCTGCTTGACCCGATCGTGGATCGGCTGCTCGTGGTCGCCGGGATGATCGTCGTCTATCACTTCTCGCTGCTGCCGCGGTGGGCGATCCTCCTGGTCGTCGCGCGCGAGCTGTTCATGCTCGCGCTCAGCCGCTACGGGCTCTCCCGCGGAGTGGAGCTCAAGATCAACTGGCCGGGACGCCTGGGGGTGGCCCCGACAATGGGCGCACCCTTCTTCGCCATGGCGGGGGTTCACTGGCTGGCGCTGATCCTGCTCTACGTCGGGCTCGCCCTGTCGCTGACAGCGACGGTCCTGTACGTGCGCCGCGGGCTGGCCGAGATACGGCGAGTTGCCGCCGAGGAGCAGGAGCCCGGGCGGGCGGAACCGCCCACCTCGAGTAGAGTCTAAAGCTCAGCTTGACCCTCTGAGGCTCCCGGTTATACTCGCGCGAGCCCACGCTACTCGACCCGCAAGGACGGGAGGAACTACTAGATGGACACGTTTCCAGATCTCGGGTCGTTAACCGATCAGGAACTCAAGGACCTGATCAAGCAACTGACCGAAGAGGAGATGGAGATCTCCTACCGCCGGCGAATCCTGCACGGCAAGATTGACATCCTGCGGGCCGAGCTGGTCAATCGGCTGCGTAAGAAGGACGAGACGGGCGAGCTGGTCATTTCAGGGGCCGACGTCCAGCAGCTGACCGACATCCTCGCCGGGCGCGTGCCGGCCAACGAGGCCGAGTAGCGCTGTAGGAGCGGATGGCTCAGCACTGCTCCGAGTGCGGTTTTGCCAACGCCGATGGCGCCAGCTACTGCCAGCGTTGTGGGGCGTTTCTGGCCGCCTCAGAGCAGCCACCGGGCACGACCACGGCCACCTACAAGGTTGGGGAGACGGGCGACCTGGAGGTCGTGGAGCTCGAGGACGTGGTGGCGCGTGGCGCCGCCCTCGTGATCCGCGCCGGGGGTGGCCGAGCGGGGGAGAGCTTCCCGCTGGAGGGCGACCGCCTGAGCGTCGGGCGCCGGCCCGAGAGCGACGTGTTCCTCGACGACGTGACCGTGTCACGTGACCACGCCCTGATCGTGCGCCGCGGCAGCGACTACTTCCTGGACGACTGCGGCTCGCTCAACGGCACCTACGTCAACCGCTCGCGCATCGAATCCCACCGCCTCGTCGACGGCGACGAGTTGCAGATCGGCAAGTACAAGCTCGCCTTCCTTTCCCGCTGATGTCCAGTACAGATACCTCCAAGCCCGAGCTCGAGCTCCCCGAAGCCCCCGAAGCCGAAGAACGCGGGCCGCGCCAGAAGGCGGTCACGATCGGGGCAGTGTGCAAGGCGTTGGGACAGGAGTTCCCCGACATCTCGATCTCCAAGATCCGCTACCTGGAAGATCAGAAGCTGCTCACTCCGCGCCGGACCCAGGGCGGCTACCGCCTCTACACCCAATCCGACATCGCCCGCCTGCGGACCATTCTGCGCCTCCAGCGTGACGAGTTCCTGCCGCTGCGGGTAATCCGCCAGGAGCTGGCGGGCGGGCGCGGCGGCAACGATGTCTCACCGTCGGCCGGCGACCGCCGGGGCGTGCGACGGGCGGCCGTCGCGGTGCGCGATCCCGGTTCGCTGTACTCACTCGAGGACGTGGTGGAGGAGACGGGCGCGGACCCCAAGCTGATCCGCGAGCTGGTCGAGTTCGGGGTCATCAAGGGCGAAACTCGCGGCGGTGTGCGCTGCTACGACGAGACCGAACGCGAAATCATCCGCGCGGTCTCCGAACTCGCGCGCTACGGCGTGGGCGGGCGCAACCTGCGGGTGTTTCGAAGCTCCGCCGACCGCGAGGCCCAGCTTCTGCAGAGCATCCTCGCTCCGGCGCTGCGGTCGCGCAACCCAGATCGCCGCAAGGAGGCGATCGAGGCGCTGGAGAATCTCGCGTCGGTCACCACCCACCTAAAGCATCTGCTGCTGATCCGCGACCTGCGCAAGATCGCAACCTAGTGGCGCGTCTGTCAGACGGGGCAGTCCGGCAACTCCAGAGGTGAACGCGGAGGACCTCAGCTCCTTCGTCCGCGAGATCCCGGACTTCCCGAGGCCGGGCATCTCGTTTAAGGACATCACGCCGCTGCTCCTGCATCCGGAGGCCCTGGACTGCGCGGTCGCGGCGCTGGCCGACCGGGTGGCCGACCTACGGGTTGATTTCGTCGTCGCTGCCGAGGCGCGCGGGTTCATCCTCGGGGCGGCGCTCGCCCGCGAGCTCAGCGCCGGATTCGTGCCGGCGCGCAAGCCCGGCAAGCTCCCAGGGGAGACGGTAAGCGCCGAGTACGCGCTCGAGTACGGGATCGACGCCCTGGAGGTCCACGCCGATGCGCTCGCCGACCGTGCGCGCGTGCTCGTCCACGACGACCTACTGGCCACCGGCGGCACAGCCCGCGCACTGTGCGACCTCGTCGCCGGCCTAGGGGCCGAGATCGTCGGCTGCGCCTTTCTCGTCGAGCTCAGCTTCCTGTCGGGCCGTGACCGGCTGGCTCCGTGCCGGGTCGACGCGCTGATCCAGTTCGCGAGCTGATCGAGATGGCGACTGCCCGGCGTACGCGAAG
Source organism: Solirubrobacteraceae bacterium (assembly GCA_049284255.1). GTDB lineage: Bacteria > Actinomycetota > Thermoleophilia > Solirubrobacterales > Solirubrobacteraceae > Palsa-465. The sequence continues at coordinate 5,361 of JBAPXO010000807.1, forward strand.
GTTGTCTTGCTCTCAGCAGGAGCTCTGGGAGGTGATCTCCGATCCTCATCACATGCCGCGATGGTGGCCGGGAGTGGAGCGTGTCGAGGGCGTCGAGGGCGACCGTTTCACCCAGGTCTTCAAGACCAAGCGGGGACGCTCGGTGAGAGCCGACTTCCATGTCACCGAGTCAGAGGCCCCGCGAGTCCACATATGGGAGCAGGACATCCCAGGTACGCCGTTTGAGCGCGTACTGACGCGGTCGGTGATCGAGGTAGCGCTCGATCCCGTCGACGGCGGCACCGATGTGACGATCGCCCATCTGCAGAAGCTGCGCGGGTACTCGCGAACGGGCGGTTTTCTGCTCAAGGGGGCGACCCGCTCAAAGCTCGACGAGGCGCTCGACGGGCTGCAGCGGATCTGCGGCTAGGCGGGGCCCCACTGGGTCACGCCGCGGTCATCCTGCGGCCGCTGTCACCCCGGTGAGCGCGCCCTGGAGGATGATCTGCCCGGGCGTCTTGGGACTGGCCGTGGTCTCAACGGTCACGATCAGGTTCTTGTAATGCGCCGCGTTGGTCGGCAGGCCGCCCGCCGTTGACAGCCGCCCGTTGGAGCCCACGGCAGGATTGACGAAGCCGAGGATGTGGGCATCGGTGGGGGAGTTGTAAAGCCAGACCGCGTAGGCGTTGGGGGGGCTCTTTGTGTTCGGCGGGACGTTCTGGGCGACGATGGCGATCCCGTCGGTGGTTCCCTGCTTGAGCACCTCGGCGATGCCGGCGGCCTTGCTGCCCGCGGTGGGAGGCGTGAGGTTGATCTGCGAGATCACCTTGGCCGCGGTGGTGGAGCTCCCGCTGGCCGAGCTCGGCGTCGAGCTCGACGCGGCCGGGGTCGAGGCGGAGCTGGGGGC
>JBAPXO010000808.1:0-2353 GCA_049284255.1 Solirubrobacteraceae bacterium
AGGTCGAGGGCCCCACCGTCATCGATTTGCACCTTGTCGAGGCGGCCGTGATTCCACTCGATGCCGGTGCCGGGTCCGCCTGGGCCGAGCGTTGCGAACACGCGGCCGCGGCACCAATCGATACGCCAATGATGTGCGCGGAGCACTCGCGTCAGTGCGACGAGCCCATCACTCAACCGCTGCCCGTAGAGCGTCGCCGAGCGTGACGAAGTACTGATCACGTCGACTTCGACGGGTGGGCCAGCGGCCGCACCGTTCGCCGCGCCGTAGCCGACCTCGATCGTCGCGCTGCCGCTGTGGTAGCGGTAATCGGCATAGCTGAAACCAAAGGAGGAGCCGCGGCTGAGCAGCTTGCCGGGACCAAGTGCTCGGTTCACCGCCGCAAGCTTCTCGCCCAACCGCACCGACCCGATGCCGCGCCGTCGTGCCCTACCGCTCGGGTGGATCGCCTCCCGCGAATGAGATGAAGAAGCACTACCAGCCGAAGCGCACGTCATAGGCAACGCGACAGCGATGCCGACCGTCACGATTAGCATTGGCCGCCAAAAGTGCACGCCGCGCACCCTACGCCGATACGAACCTGCGTACCTCACCTACGAGGGCGGCTCGATTTCTCGGACGACTGGGACACCGAGCAGCTGATATGCCCGCAAGCGTGCGTGCGAAGCGCGGCGCCGATACCAGACTGGACAGCGCCAGGTCGGTGGTGGAGAATCGCCGATTGTGGGTGAGCGCGAAGCCTCAAGTGCTCTGTCTAATCGGGCGGATCCGCCCGAGATCAGCCGGAGCCGCGATCCGGCCGAGCGCTTGCGCGAGGCAAACGCCCGCGAAATGGCACAGATCAAGCGGTGGCTTTTCCTCTTTCTCGAGGCGGCCGTGGGTTTGGCCGTCGTCGCGCTCGTGCGGCCTTACGTAGCCGCGGTGGCGGTTGTGGCCGCGCTGGCCGTCACCTGGGGGCTGGCGCGCCGCCTAATCGACAAGCGCCGCGGGCATCTCTAGATCCAGGGGCCCGGCCCCTTGCACCGCGACGGTTACCGGCATAGGCTGGCCGACCTCGGGCCTAATGGATTTTGATGACCCTGCGGAGGCAACGTGAAATGAAGGGGCGCTCTACATGACCTATCGCTTCTCGGCCGTTGCGACGGCTCGGACCATCGCGACGGTGATCATCCTCGCCGGCGCGTTGGCGCTTCTGGGCACGCACGTGCTCGGCGCTCAGGCGAAGCCAGCCGGCCACGCCAGCTCGGCCAAGGCGGCTTCAGCGAGCATCGTCAACCAGGACTTCGGGTCAGACGGTGCCCGGGGCCACTTTTCAGCGACTCTGAGCCCCGGCGCACACGTGATGGCAGCGGTGATGTCGATGGTGAGTGGTGTGCCCTACACCAAGATCGCCAAGGGCGGCTCTTACATAGCCAAGATCGCACCCAGCAGCGAGGCCGGGCTGGCGGTTGTGAGTTTCTCTGACCGTGCTCTGGGCAAGGCGTGCGTCCAGTGGAGCGGCAAGTCGGGCACGTTCGATCCGACCAAGGGCTTTCTCGCAGTCAGCGGCTCTCTGAAGATGATTGGGGGGACCGGAGCGGCGGCGCGGTGGAGGGGCAGCCTGAAGTTCAAGCAGACCGGCCTGACCGGATCCGACACCCTGCAGGTGGGCACCTTGGTCAGCGTGTCGACCGGGGCAAAACATGGCCTCACCAAGGCGTGCAAGGCGGTGACCAAGCTGAAGGGGTGACCGCTGGCGGCCACCCCTGATCAGACTCACTAGCGCCCAAGGGCTTCCCCGCTGAGCGCGGGACCGGGAACGAGGCTCACGGATCCTGAAGCAGCCCGAGGACGTTGCCATCCGGGTCGGTGAAGCTGGCCACAAGCCGGCCGCCGCCGACGTCGCGCACGGGGTCCTTCACGCTGGCGCCTGCGGCGGTCACCTCGGCCAGCTTCGCCTCGATGTCGGGCACCTCCCAGTAGGCCACCGGCGAAGTCATGCCCTGCGGCCCACCGCCCGGCACCAGCCCGATGTGCTGGCCCTCTACGTCGTAGCCGACGTAGTAGTCGGAGTCGACCTGCGGCGGGACGCCGAGCAGGGCGGTGTAGACCGCCTTGGCCGCCGCCAGGTCGGACACGGGATGAAGCACGTTCTTGATTCCCTGGGTGGAAGAGCCGGTCATGGTCACTCCTGAAGTCGGGGGTCAGATCGACCCGGGGGCTTGTCGAGCTTAAAGACGAACGGCGGGCGGGGATATCGACAGCCCACGGCTCCGGCGGGCTTAGAGTGTGTGCAGTGCTTCCGCGCGATGAGAAAGGCACCGGAGCGGCTGTCTTGCTGCTTCACGCAGGTATCGCTGATCGATCGATGTGG
>JBAPXO010000809.1:0-1625 GCA_049284255.1 Solirubrobacteraceae bacterium
TCACAAGGTCGAGGGCGCGCTTGATCATCGGGTCCCCGCGGCTGGCTCCCATCCGGCATCGGTCCCGCCGGCCAGCCAGTCCCACAGTCCGGCCGCGAGCGAGGCGGTGGTCAACACGTAGTACCGCGCGATCAGCAGCGGGCGGACGGGAACGGCGTCGGCAGCCAGCGCCGCCAGCAACAGGCCGGCCTGGAGCGCCACCGCGAGCACGTAGATGAAGCCTTCCCCCAAGAGCTCAACGCTGGTCGCCAGGGCAGCGGCGTGGAGAAACGGCGACGCGTAGCGCAGCACGCGATGCGAGAAGATCATCAGCGCATACAACGGGTCATAGCCGGCCGGCGAGAGCATCCCGCCGCGCAGCACGATCGGCCACCCGTGACCCATCATCCGTCGCTTACGGGCCGACTCACCCTCGATCGTGGGAACCATCTTCTCGGTGGCGCGCGCGGCGGGGGCATACACGGCCAGCCACCCCCGCTTGACCATGTTGAACGGGAACGACAGGTCGTGGCCCATGATCGGGTCGACCACCAGATAGCTGTCGCGGCGGGTGGCGTAGATCGCGCCGTTGCCCCCGGTCACCGATCGCACATCTGACTCGAGGCGGCGCAGCGCCATCTCGTAGCGCCAGTAGACGCCTTCCTGATTGGTGCCGCTCTCGTTGACGAAGTTGACATCGCCGCATACGTAGCCGACGCGAGGATCCGCAAACGGGGCGACCAGTTCGCGCAGGGCATCGGGCTCCCAGCGCACGTTGGCATCCGAGAAGGCGACGATCTCGCTTCGCGAGCGCTCCACGGCGGCGTCCTGGGCGCGGATCTTGCCACCGCGCGGGAGCTCGAGCACCACATCGGCCCCAGCCTGGCGAGCGTGCTCCGGGGTGGCGTCCGGAGAACCATCGCAGGCCACGATCACCTCCAGGCGCTGTGCTGGGTAGTCGAGCTCACGCAGGTTGGCGACGCGGTCGGCGATCACATCCTGCTCGGCGTAGGCGGCGACGATCACCGACACCGTGGGCAGCTCGCCGCCGGTGGGCGCTCCGGGTCGACGGCGCTGCCCGCGCAGGCGATCGAGGGCGGCGAGGGTCAGGCCGTAACCGGCATGCGCGTAGAGCAGCAGCCCGGCCGACGTCCAGAAGGTGACCTTTCTGAGCTTCATGGCGCGACCATTCTGGCGGCCCCGAAGATAATTGTCCTCTCAACTACCTTTGCTATGCTGATTTGCCATGGAACTTGGACTCGCCACCTTCGCCGACCTCAGCTCCGGCGTCTCCCCCCAGCAGCGGATGCGTGAGCTCCTCGAGGAGGCCGAGCTCGCCGAGCAACTGGGCCTCGACGTGTTCGCGATCGGCGAGCACCACCGCCCTGATTTCCTGATCTCATCACCGCCGGTGGCCCTCGCCGCGATCGCCGCCCGAACCGAGCGCATCCGGCTCTCGAGCGCGGTCACCGTGCTCAGCTCCGACGATCCCGTGCGCGTGTTTGAGCAGTTCGCCGAGCTCGATCTGCTCTCGGGCGGCCGCGCCGAGATCATGGCGGGCCGGGGCTCGTTCATCGAATCCTTCCCCCTGTTCGGCTACGACCTCGACGACTACGACGAGCTCTACGCCGAGAAGCTCGATGTGC
>JBAPXO010000810.1:0-1949 GCA_049284255.1 Solirubrobacteraceae bacterium
CCGCCGCCCCCAGCGCAACGCTCCAGAAGGATGCCCATGATGCTGTGGCTGTCGGTACTCACGGTTACCGCTGCGACCTGGGTGATGAAGGCCGGCGGGCCCGTCGCGCTCGGTGAGCGCCGGCTTCCGCATAGCCCATTGCGGACGCGCGCACCTGAGATCGCGGTGCCTAGCATGGCTGGCCGCGTCACTGGTTCTTGACGATGACCACGAGGTCATCGGGAGGGTAGACCGCCGGGGCGGTCTGGATACGTCCCTGGGCAGTTACGGTGGGATGGTGCGACAGATCACGGGCTTTGCGCGGGCGCCGGATGCGGGGCGTGTCGCTTTTGCCGTGGTGGGGAGCGGTCCGGCGATTGTGCTGCCGGCGTGGTGGGTCTCGCACCTGGCTGAGGACTGGCATTTCGATCCGTTGCGTGGCTTTGTGGAGGGCCTGGCGGCCGGGCGCATGGTGGTGCGCTATGACCGTGTCGGGACCGGTATGTCAGATCGGGAACGGCCGGGTAAGACGTTCACCACGGAATTCGAGTCGGCGACGCTGTGCGCGGTGCTGGACGAGCTGGGGCTGGAGCGCGTGACGCTGATGGGCGTCTCATGCGGGGGCTGTACCGCGGCGAGCTTTGCCGCGAGGTGGCCTGAGCGCGTCGACCGCCTGGTGCTCTACGGCAGTTACGCCGACGGGCACGCGCTCGGGCCGCCAGAGGCACGCAAGGGCATGGTTGACCTCGTGCGCTCGCACTGGGGACTGGGGAGCCGCTTGCTGGCGGACATGTTCGGGCCCAGCTGGTCGCCCGGGGAGCGTGCTGCCTTCACCGCATCCCAGCGCCTCTGTGCCGACGCCCATGTTGCCGCCAGCTTGCTTGAGCTCATCTACGAGACCGATGTGCGCGAGGACCTGCCGAGAGTGCGTGCGCCGGCGCTGGTCATGCACCGTGAGCGCGACCGCGCGATGAGGCTGAGAGGGGCCCGCGAGGTCGCCGCGCTGCTGCCGCATGCCGAGCTCGTGACGCTGCCAGGGGACGCCCACCTGCCGTGGCATGGCGACGGTGATGCAGTCCTGCGTGCGGTCGCCCCGTTCCTTGGCATCAAGGCACCGCCCCCGCCCAGCAAGCCGGATGCCGACGCGCTGGATGAGCTCAGCACGCGCGAGCGAGAGGTGCTCAGGCTGGTCGCGCAAGGCCTCAGCGACGCCCAGATTGCCGACCGCCTGGTGATAAGCCCGCACACCGTGCACCGCCATGTGGCGAACATCCTGGCCAAGCTGCGGCAGCCTACCCGCGCCGCGGCCGCGGCGCACGCCGCCCGCGCCGGGCTCCTATGACGGCCGCGACTGCCTGAGCTAACGCCCCCGCGATGGCCCGATCAGGCCATCGCGAGATGGCTCGTACATGCGATGCCGTGGCCCGGGGTGGGCTGGTGGACTGTTGGCGACCGGTTACTTCCAGGCGAGCCGGAGGACGCCATGACCGCAGCTGCCGATATCCAGGCACTCAAGGACACTCACCGCAAGACTTGGGCATCCGGCGACTACCCCCGTGTCGCCGAGCTGGTCACCCAGGTCGGCGAGCAGATCGTCGAGCGCGCGGGCGTCAAGCCCGGCTCAGAGGTGCTCGACGTCGCCGCAGGCACGGGAAACGCCTCAATCCCGGCGGCACGCGCTCGGGCGAAGGTCACCGCGATCGACCTCGCACCCGAGCTGTTCCCCGCTGGCCGGCGCCGGGCGCTCGCTGCGGGTGTCGAGATCGAGTGGATCACCGCTGACGCCGAGGACCTCCCCTTCGACGATGACCGGTTCGACTACGTGCTCTCGAGCCTCGGGGTGCAATTCGTCCCGCGGCACGAGATCGTCGCGCGCGAACTTGTCCGGGTCTGCTGCCCGGGAGGAACGATCGCGCTCGGAAACTGGGCCGCCGATAGCTACATAGGACGGTTCTGGACGATCATGGGGC
>JBAPXO010000811.1:0-8340 GCA_049284255.1 Solirubrobacteraceae bacterium
CTTGTTGATCGCGCCGAAATTGTCGAGGTCGAGCAGGATCAGGGCGGCGGGATCATCGGCGCTTGCCTCGGCTGTCACGCGATCCAGCCGGGCGCGAAACGCCGCGCGGGAGAGCGCACCCGTGAGCCCGTCGTGGTCGGCGTCGTGACGCGCCCGATCCAGCAGAGCTCGCAGCTCCTGCGTCACCCTTCCACAGGTCAGTAGCAACGTGATCGTCGCCAGGCACATGCACGCATAGGCGAACGTCAGGCGCTGCTCGTGGATGATCGGCAGCGCGAGCGAGGCCAGCAGCAGCGCGCGCCCCACCCAGAAGATCCTCCCCCCGCGCGCCAGCACGCCGCTGGCCACCGCCCCCAGCCAGAGCAGCGCGATCACGTTCACGTGCTCGGAGCCCAGGCCGATGATCAGCACCGAGGACACAGGCGCCACGGACTCGTCGAGCTTGAGCCACATCGTTGTCGGCGTCAGCATTTGCAGCGCAGCGGAGGCCGCCAGGATGACGAAGCCGGCGATGGCCGCCGCGGGCAGCCGAGCGGCGGCCGGCTCCAGCGCGCAGATCAAGATGCCGGCGAGCGCCATGCTTCCACGCGCGCTCGCCGCCGTACGCCGAGCACGCAACAGCTCCGCGGGAATCTGGACGGACGCGAGCATCCCCCCCTAAATCGGCGGCAGCGCCCATATGGCTTAGCTTTTTTCCATAAATCGGACCGAGCTTCGGGCTGATTGACGGGGTGCCGGTTGAGCCCGGACGGGGGTGGCTATGTTGAAGTTGATGGCTCAATCGACCGCCAAGCCTCCCGAGCGCACGACCGTTTTGGGCGGCGGCATCAGTCGCGGTCTGGTCCTGCTCCTAGCCACCACCTGCGGGGCCGCGGTCGCCAACCTCTACTACGCCCAGCCGCTGCTGCACACCCTGGCGCAGGACTTCGACGTGTCCGACGGGACCGCCGGGTTAATCATCACGATCGGCCAGATCGGATATGGGCTGGGGCTCGCCTTCCTGGTGCCGCTCGGTGATCTGCACGAACGTCGCCGCCTGATCACCTTCACGATGGCGATCAGCGCCGTCGGCATGGTGCTGGCCGCCGTCGCGCCGTCGTTCGCGGTCTTCGGAAGCGCGCTCTTCCTGGTCGGCGTGACCTCAGTGGTGGCGATGGTGATCGTCCCGATGAGCTCGTCGATGGCGGTCCCCAGCCAGCGCGGGCGCGTGGTGGGCACCGTGATGAGCGGGCTGCTGATCGGGATCCTGCTCGCCAGGACGATCAGCGGGCTGGTCGCGTCGGCCTTCGGCTGGCGGGTCATGTACTGGCTGGGGGCGCTCGCCATGGTCACCCTGGCGACAGCCCTGCGCCGCCGGCTCCCCCCGGTCCCGCCGACCACCGATCTCACCTACCGCCAGCTCCTGCGCTCGATTCTCGCCCTGGTCCGCGAACAGCCGATCCTGCGCCAGCGGATGATGATCGGGGCTATGACCTTCGGCTGCTTCAACGTGCTCTGGACATCGCTGGCGTTCCTGCTCTCCGGGCCCCCGTACGACTACGGCAATGCCGTGATCGGCCTGTTCGGGCTCGTCGGGCTGGCCGGAGCGGCGGCGGCGACGGTGACCGGACGACTCACCGATCGCGGCCTGGTTCGCCACGTCACCACGGCCACGATCCTGCTCTTGCTCCTGAGCTGGCCCCTACTGGCCGCAGGCAAGACCTCGGTGATCGCGCTCATCGTCGGCATCGCCGTCCTCGACCTCGGAGCCCAGGGCCTGCACATCGCCAACCAGAGCGCGATCTACGCCCTCTCCCCCGACGCCCGCAGCCGGCTCACGACGGCCTACATGGTCGCCTACTTCATCGGCGGCGGGGTGCTCTCGGCGCTGACCGCGACGGTGTACGTCACCGACGGCTGGGACGGCGTGTGCGTGCTCGGGGCGGCGACCGCCCTCGTCGCGCTCGCCGTCTGGGTGGTCACGGAGACCTGGGAGAAGGTCCGCGCGCGGCGCGAAGTCCAGGTCGGCTGAGAGAGCCTAATTCCGGCAGCCCGATCTGCCGATAAGCGGTTTGTGATGTTCCGCACGCTTCTCACCTTTGTGGTCCTCAGTCGCCTGCGCCGCACGTCGCCCGAGCTGTTCGACGGGGCGCGGGCCCTGGCAGCCATCAACGCCTGCATCGAGCAGGAATCCGCCGCGTACCTCAGCTGCTGAACCCAGCAGTCGCCGAGGCCGAGCAGGCCCGCTCTCCGGCGGTCGTATGATCGCTGGCGAGAGGTGACCTGTACTGCTCTGATTGAGGCTGGACGCGGATGAGCGCGACCGCAGCGACTGCGGGCGCGGCTCCGGCCACGAGCGAGCGCAAGAGCATCTGGATCGTCTTCACCGGCCTGATGCTGGTGCTGCTGATGGCGTCGCTCGATCAGACGATCGTCTCCACGGCGCTGCCGACGATCGTCGGCGATCTCGGCGGCCTGAACCACATCTCGTGGGTAGTGACCGCGTACCTGCTGGCGCAGACCGCCGTCACGCCCGTCTACGGCAAGCTCGGCGATCTCTACGGCCGCAAGATCGTCCTCCAGTTCGCTCTGGTGGTTTTCCTGATCGGCTCGGTGCTATGCGGTTTGGCTCAGAGCTTCACGATGCTCGTCGTCTTCCGCGGTTTGCAGGGTCTGGGCGGCGGCGGGCTGATGGTGGGAACGATGGCGGCGATCGGCGACGTCGTCCCTCCCCGGGAGCGCGGCCGCTACCAGGGCATCTTCGGCGCCGTGTTCGGCGTCTCCAGCGTCCTGGGTCCGCTGCTCGGAGGACTGCTCACGTCCAGCGTCTCGTGGCGCGCGATCTTCTACGTCAACGTGCCGATCGGGATCGTGGCCTTCGTCGTGCTCCAGGCCACGCTGCCCTCGCGCTCTGATCATGCCCACCACCGGATCGACTACCTGGGGGCGGGAGTACTCGCCGCCGCGCTCGCGCTCCTCGTCCTGCTCTGCACCTGGGGGGGCACCAACTACGCCTGGGACTCCCCGACGATCATCGGGCTCGGCGTCGTGGTCGTCGCTCTGATCATCTCCTTTGTGCTCATCGAGCAACGCGCCCCGGAGCCGGTCCTCCCGCCCCGACTGTTCAAGGACCGGGTGTTCTCGGTGACAAGCGGGATCGGGCTGGTGGTCGGCTTCGCGCTGTTCGGTTCGGTTACCTACCTGCCCCTGTTCCTCCAGGTCGTGCTCGGGGCCAGCCCCACGGGATCCGGGCTGCAGATCCTTCCGCTCATGCTCGGCCTGCTCATCACCTCGATCGGCTCGGGACAGTTGATCACCCGCACCGGCAAGTACAAGCCCTATCCGATCGCGGGCACGGCGATCATGGTCGTGGGCCTCGTGCTGCTGTCCACGATGGATCCGCAGACCACGCGCGACACGGCCTCGGCGTTCATGTTCGTGCTCGGTCTGGGGCTGGGGCTGACCATGCAGGTCCTCGTGCTCGCCGTTCAGAACGCCGTCGACTACAAGGATCTGGGGGTCGCCACCTCGGGCGCGACCCTGTTTCGATCGATCGGCGGCTCGGTCGGGACGGCCATCCTGGGATCGATCTTCGCCAACCGCCTGAGCGCGGAGATCTCCGCCAAGCTCCCCGCGCAGGCCGCCGGCAAGGTCAGCGGAGGCGTCGGCAGCTTGAGCTCCTCGGCGCTCAAGCGCCTGCCGGCCCCGATCCACGACGCCTATCTGACGGCCTTTACCAACGCGCTCTCGACGGTCTTCGAAGTCGCCGCCGGGGTGGCCGCCGTCGCCTTTTTGCTGAGCTGGGCGCTCGAGCAGCGCCCGCTTCGGGATACCGTGGCGGCCAGCACGGGCATCGGCGAGGGGATGGCCGCCCCCCGGGACACCGCCTCGATCGCCGAGGCTTCCCGGATGCTCGCCGTGCTCGTGGGTCGTGACCGCCGTCGCGAGATGGTGGAGCGCCTCGCCGAGCGCGCTGGCGTCGACCTGTCGGCCGCCGCGGCCTGGCTAATCGTCCGCCTACATGACGACCCCGACGCCGACATCCCGAAGCTGTGCGCCAGCTTCGACATTCCGGTGGACGTTGGCGAGCGCGCGCTACAGGAGCTCGCCGACCATTCGCTGGTCACGCTCGGTCCGGCGCCGGCACCAGACGCCCAGGCAACCTCCCGGCAGGTGGTGACGAGCGTCACCCCGGAGGGCGAGCAGACCGCTCAGCGCCTGATCGACGAGCGTCGGGCGAGCATCGCGCGCCTGTGCCCCGAGTGGTCACCCGACGAGAACGCCGACCTGCAGGGACTCGTCCACCGCCTCGCCGCCGAAGCGCTGAACCACCCGTCCAGCGAGGTCGCAACACCCACCGGAGTCGCCGCGCCGGCCTGACGCACCGACCGCTCGGACGATCAGAGTGCGGGCGGCGCTAAGCGCCCGAGCGCCTGAGATCGTCCTCGATCGCCCGCGCCGCCCGCTGCGCCAGCGGCAGGAAATCCCGCCGCAGGGTTGCCATCGACCCGCGCGTGGCATGCACCGAGACGTTGAGCGCCGCGACCGCCGTACCCGAACCGTCTCGGATCGGGACCGCCAGCGAGCGCAGTCCCTGCTCGAGCTCCTGGTCTACGGCTGCCCATCCCTGGCGACGCACCCGCTCAAGCACGGCACGCAGGGCCTCCGGGTCGGTGATCGTGTGCGACGAGAGTGCTTTGAGCTCGGTGTCCGCCAGCCGCGCCTCGAGCTCCTCGGCGGGCAGCGCCGCGAGCAGCACTCGCCCCATCGAGGTCGCATACGCCGGCAGCCGGGTGCCGACCGAGAGGGTGATGCTCATGATCCGCCGTGTCGGAACTCGGGCCACGTAGACGATCTCGGTCCCGTCGAGCACCGAGATCGAGGAGGACTCGTTGACCTCGGCCACCAGCGTCTCCATGTGCGGCTGAGCGACCTCGGGAAGGGTCAGGCTCGACAGATAGGCATAGCCGAGCTCGAGCACACGCGGACTCAGCGAGAAGCGTCCGTCGGCCTGGTTCATGTACCCGAGCGTCACCAGCGTGAGCAGGAAGCGGCGAGCGGCCGCCCGCGTCAGCCCGGCGATGCGAGCGACCTCGCTGAGCCCGAGCTCCCGATGATCGGCGTCGAAGGCGCGCAGGACGAGCAGTCCCCGCTCCAGGGACTGCACGTAATCGGCGCTTCTGGGACGCTCGTCGCTCACCGGGTGTACCTCCTCAGCGCGCGGACATTACCCCACACCTGCCACAGGCTTATGATGCGTCAGTGGACAAGATTGTCGACAATTTCTGGGCGTCCACCCCCGGCGACGAGGAGGAGGCACGCACGATGGCCGTTGCCAGTACCCGACGGCGAGCAGGAGCTGATTCATGGTGACCAGTCGCCGCCTGCTGGTCATCGGTGCCCATTCAGCCGACTTCGTGTGGCGAGCCGGCGGCGTCCTCGCGCTCTGCACCGCGGCCGGTGGCTCCGGACGGGTCATCGCGCTCTCCTATGGCGAGCGCGGAGAATCCGGGGAGCTCTGGAAGGAGGACGGACAGACGGTCGAGAAGGTCAAGCGGATCCGACACGCCGAAGCCGAGCGAGCGGCCGAGGCACTGGGGTCAGACTTTCACTGCCTTGACCTGGGGGACTACCCGCTGCAGATCGACGCGGCGGCACTCGAGCAGATCTCCGAGGTGATCAGGGAATTCGCGCCTGACGTGCTGATCACCCATACCGACACCGATCCGTTCAACCCTGACCATCCGGTTGCCCATGCGGCGGTGGCTCGGGCCCGCAGCCTGGCGGCCGGTGCCGGTGTGCAGAGCGCGTTTGCCACGGTCAAGCCGCCGGAGTTTTTCCTGTTCGAGCCCCATCAGCCCGAGCTGTGCAACTTCACTCCGACGACCTTCGTCGACATCACGCCGGTGATGGAGCAAAAGCGCGCCGCGATGGCCCAGATGGAGGCCCAGAAGTACCTGCAGACCTACTACAACGAACGCGCCGACCATCGCGGCAACCACGCTCGCCGGGCGGCGGGCAATGCCGACATCCGTCAGGCCGAGGCCTTCCAGCGCGTCATCCCACAGGTGGTGAGCGCGTTATGAGCGATCGGCTGACCGAGCTCGCGGAGCTGGGATCGGCAACCGTCTACGAGGCCGGGGGGCGCCGGGGCTATGTCGAGGCCGACCTGATCCAGGTCGTTCCCGGATCCCGGGTCGCCGGACCCGCCCGCACCGTGCGCTGTGGGCAGGACGACAATCTGATGGTGCACGCCGTGATGGCCGCCGTCCAGCCCGGGGAGGTAATCGTGCTCACGATGCCCGAGCCCCGGCCCGTGGCGCTCGTCGGCGACCTCCTGGCCACCCAGGCCAAGGCGCAGGGTGCCGCCGGAATGCTCATCGATGCCTCGGTCCGCGACGTCGAGGAGCTCGTCGAGCTCGGGCTCCCGATCTGGGCGCGCTGGGTGCGGGTACGCGGCGCCGCCAAGGACGAGCCCGGGGCGATCGGCGACCCCGTCGAGGTCGGCGGGGCGACGATTCGCCAAGGCGACATCCTCGTGCTGGACGCCGACGGGGTGGCGGTCGTCGAGGACGAGCGCGTGGACGAGGTTCTGACCGCGTCGCGGCAGCGCGCCGAGCGCGAGACCGTGAAACGCGCCAAGCTCAACGACGGTGCGCTGTCCTACGATCTCGACGGGCTGCGCGAGCGAGTGGAGGGAGAGCGAGCATGACCGAGCCGATCCGCGACCTGGCCCACATCGACCACGCCGAGCTCCTCACCCCGACTCCCGAGGAGAGCCTGCACTTCTTCGTCGAACTGTTCGGGCTCGAGGTGGAGTGCGAGGAGGGCGGCTCGGTTTACCTGCGGGGGTGGGGCGAGTACCAGCCCTACGGCCTGAAGCTGACGGAGTCACGACTGCCCGGAATCGGGCACATGGCGGTCCGCGCCTGGAGTCCCGAGGCGCTCGAGCGCCGCGTGAAGGCGATCGAGTCCACCGGGCGAGGCGAGGGCTGGATCGAGGGCGACCACGGGCACGGTCCCGCCTACCGGTTCACCGATCCCGACGGCCACACGCTCGAGATCTTCTACGAGCAGGAGCGCTATATCCCGCCCGAGGAGCTGCGACCGCGGCTGCGCAACGTCCCCCAGCGCTACGTCGGACGGGGAGCCGCCGCGAAGCGAATCGACCACGTCAACCTCCTGGCCGCCGACGTCGCCGCCAACCGGCAGTTTGCCTCCGATCCACTCGGCTTCCGCCTCTACGAGCAGGTGGTGCTCGATGACGGCTCCGAGCTCGGCGCCTGGATGAGTCTGACCATCGCCGCCCATGAGCTGATCTACGTCGCCGACCACGCCGGGGCCCACGGTCGCCTGCACCATGTCGCGTTCTTCGTCGACACCCGCGAGGAGCTGCTGCGCGCCGCCGACCTGATGCTCGACGCCGACGTGCCGATCGAGGCCGCCCCCTCCAAGCATGCCGTTGCTCAGGGAATGTTCTTGTACGTGTACGAGCCCGGGGGAAACCGGGTCGAGCTCACGACCGGTACCCACTTCATCTACAACCCCGACTACGAGCCCGTCGCCTGGACCGAGGCCGAGCGCGCCCGCGGGCAGGCCTGGGGGGTCAAGACGATCGAGACCTTCCACACCTACGGAACACCCGATATCAGCGGCACGGCGACTGGGCCGCCGATCCCCCCCACGAGCCAGATCCCCAACGCGCCCGGGGCGACCGTGGCATGAACGACGACCGCCAGGCGATCCGTGACCTGATCGAGAACTGGGTGCTGTGGCGCGACGCCGGCGATTGGGAGCGCTTCGCGACCCTCTGGCACGAAGACGGCCGGATGAACGCCACCTGGTTTCAGGGACCGGCCAGCGAGTTCATAGCTGTCAGCCGCGAGGGGTTTGAGCGCGGGGTCCGGATCCTGCACTTCCTGGGCGGGACCTCGATCGACCTCCGCGGGCGACGGGCGATCGCCCAGACCAAGATGACGATCACCCAGCGGGCCAGCGTGCACGACGTCGTGTGTGACGTCGTCTGCACGGGACGGTTCTACGACTTCCTGGAGTGGCGCGCCGGCCGGCTGGGGCTCGCACTGCGCCAACCTATCTACGAACAGGACCGCCTTGACCCCGTCGACCCGGCGGCGACGCTTGAGCTGGATGCCACGGTGCTCGACCGCTTCCCGCTTGGATACCGTCACCTCGCGTATGTCCAGACCGCGATCGGCTACGACGTCAAGGACGACATGCCCGGCCTCACTGGGCCGGAAGTGGAGTCGCTGTACCGGCGGGGCGCGGAGTGGCTCGGCGCACAAGAGTCTGAGCAACGGTTGCCCCAACCAGACTGACGCAACGGCCGCCCTCTCTACTGGC
>JBAPXO010000812.1:0-2741 GCA_049284255.1 Solirubrobacteraceae bacterium
GCACATCCCGGTGGAGCGTCTGGGCGCAACCGACGACTGCGGCTTCTCGCCGTTCAGCCGCGACGTCAAGCCCCAGCACGGCTCGCCCGACTTCGCCCGGGACATCGCCATGCAGAAGATCTCGGCGCGACTGGACGGCGTCAAGCAGGCCTCGCAGCAGCTGGAGGTCTAGGGGGGCGCGCGGTAGAGGATCGCGTTGCGGTCCTCCCGCCGGCCCGGGAAGCCCTCGGGCCGGCCTCCCTGCGCGTCCAAAAAGGAGAGTTCGCGGGCGATCGTTCCCAGGTTGCCCGGGAAAACGTGGTCGAGCATCCAGGTGGAGATGGCCAGCCCGCCTCCCGCGGTGGCGTGGACGCGGATGGCTCGGGCTTGCTGGGGATAATCGATCAGGGAGGCGGTGCTGATCAGCCAGTAGCCCCCGGCGGCAGTCGACCGCGGACGGATCTGGTTGCGGTGGGTGTGGCCGTTGATCGCGGCGATCACGCGCGGGGACCGGTCGAGGACCGTGAGCAGAGCCGCACCCCCCACCGAGGACTCGAGCGGCTGGTGGGAGACGACGATCACCCACCGATCGGCCGCGCTCACCAGCTGGCCGGCTAGCCAGCCAGCCTGATCGGCGGACGCCAGTCCTCCGGAGCCCCCACCCCGACGGACGAGGTCAAGGACGATCACCCGCAGTCCGGGGCCGACGTCGAAGACGTAATCGAGCCGGGCGGTCGGGCCCTGCAGGCGGGAGATGACTTCGGCGAACGAGAGCTCGCGGCGGGTGGGGTCGGCTGGCACCCGGACCGTCGCTCCCTCCAGCGCGCGTCGCAGGAAGGGCTCGACGAGGCCGGGATCCGGAGGGCCGTCGGGCGAGGTCACGGCGGCGGCGTGCACCCCCGGGGGTAGGGTCAGGCCGAGGGGAAGGTCCCACAGGGCGCGGTTGCCGACGGCCAGTGACCGCGTGAGCTCGGTGGGGGCAAGCTCACCGGCCACCAGGGCGTCGTGGTCGCCGAGCACCGGGTGCACCAGCCGGTCGACGCCGGCGCTGCGAAAGGCCTGGACCGCCGCCCGGAGAAGCCCGGGATGGCGGGGGGCGTCGATGTCGGGGCGGTAGTAGAAGGGGTCGGTGTCGGAGGCGAGCTGGACGCCGTAGTAGCCCTGGCGCCCGCTGCCGGGCGAAACGACGCCGCCCTGCAGGGCGGCCAGGGCGTGGGTGAGCTCGTTTGCCTGATCGTTGTCGATCAGGTCCCCGCCCTGGATGACGACGTCGGGGGCGAGTGCCCGCAAGGCATTGGCCGAGCCGGTCAGGACCTGGGCGGTCAGCGCCTCCTGTGGACGGAATGTCGACTGAAAAGGGGATCCGAGCCGGTCCAGGAAGGTGACCCGCGCCGGCGAGGAGGCGTCGAGCACATGGGCGTCGGTGACGTGCCCCAGCGTGGCGAGCGTGCCGGTGATCGGTCGGCGGGGTCCGAGCTCCAGCCGTGTGACCAGGGCCTCGCCGGGACCGACGCGCAGCTGGCCGTCGCCGACGGGGTCGCCCCAGGTGCTGTCAAGCGTCGAGCCAGTGGACGCCGGGGTGCCTGAGCTACCCGCCGCCCCGCAGCCCGCGAGCACGAGGCCGCCGGCAAGCGCCTGAGCCACCAGCTGCCGGCGGGTGACCAGCGTCATGACGCGAGCCCGGCGATCACCGATTCCCGCCCCGCCTGGTGGGCGACCCAGAGCACCGCGATGACGGCGGCCACGACCAGGCCGGCGAGGGTGGCCACGACCTCGAGCCCGCTCGCGCCCAACGGAAGGGTGGCGTAGCTGGCCGCCAGATGGGCGAGCGCGGGCCCGAGCACAAGGCGCTCGAGCGCGACCCCTACGATCGCCGCGGGGACGACGATCATCAGGGCCGCCCCGAGGAGCAGCCGCCGGACCGCGGCGGTGCCCGCCCCGCAGGCGCGCAGCACCGCGACCGTGCGCCGGCGCTCCTGAACGGTGAGGGCACAGGCCTGGACGAGGGCGTAGAGGCAGACGAGCCCGTCGGCGATGGCGATCGAGCGCAGGATTGTCCGCAGCACCGAGACCAGAGGCGCCCCCCGGGCGGTGGCCGTGCTGGCGGTGGTGGGTTCGGCGCCGAGGGCTGCCAGGGCGGCGAAGACGCGCGCCTGATCGGCGCTCGGGCTCAGGCGGACGGCGAGCTCGGAGGGAGCGGCGGGATCGGCGGCGAGCAGCGCGGCCGCCGGGATGTAGGCGACGCGCCCGTCGTGGTCGAGCGAGCTGATCACCCCCGAGACCTTCAGACGCAGCTCGTGGCCGTCAGACAAGCCGAGGGCCAGTGTCTGGCCGGGCGCGAGCCCCAGCGCCTGGGCCAGTCCCTCCCCCACCTCGGCCTGCGCGGATCCCCGCAAACGGTGTCCGGTGGTGAGAGGTGGGGCCTCGAACACGGTGTGGTCACCTGGGTAGGCGATGACGTCGATTGTTTCCCCCAACGAGAATGAGTCCACGGCCTGCTCCTCGTAGCGCGGGGCCACGGCCTCGACGCCGGCGATACGCCGTACGCGGCTCGCCGCTGACGGGGGGAGCACGGCTGTCAGCTGATAGCGCTTGCCCAGCGCGCTCGGATCGGTCTCGAGCGCGCTCAGTCCGGAGGCCAGGGAGAGCATCAGGAGCACAAACGCCGTCGAGAGACCGAGTGTGATCACCGTGGTCACCAGCCGTGTCCGCCGAGCTGTGACCAGGCGCGCGCCCAGGGTTGCCAGGCCGGCGGGCACGAG
>JBAPXO010000813.1:0-7725 GCA_049284255.1 Solirubrobacteraceae bacterium
GATCTTCTTCAACCACGGCCAGTGCTGTAACGCCGGCTCGCGGCTGTATGTCCAAAAGGGAATCTTCGACGACGTCGTCGCCGGTGTCGCCGAGGCCGCGAAGAGCATCAAGGTCGCCCCGGGTACCGATCCGGACGCTGAGATGGGTCCGCTGATCTCCGACGAGCAATTCGAGAAGGTGCTCGGCTACCTGGACTCCGGCCGCAGCGACGGTGCTGAGGCGGTCGTCGGAGGAGGGAAGGCCACCGACCGTGGCTACTTCGTCCAGCCGACAATTCTCACCAACACCAACCCCGACATGAAGGTCGTCCGCGAGGAGATCTTCGGTCCGGTCGTGTGCGCGATCCCGTTTGACTCCCCGGAGGAGATCGTCCCCGTCGCCAACGACACCAACTATGGGCTCGCCGCCGGCGTGTTCACCCGTGACATCTCCAAGGCCCACCGCACCGCCAAGCGCCTCCGAGCCGGCACGGTCTGGATCAACACCTATCACGTGTTCGATGCCGCTATGCCCTTCGGCGGCTACAAGGAATCGGGCTGGGGACGTGAGATGGGCTCCCAGGTCCTCAACAACTACCTGGAGACCAAGTCCGTCGTTACCGCTCTCTGACGATTGATGGCTGCCGCCCGTCCGGCTCTGCACACCCGCCGACGCCGGACGGGCGAAGGCCAAAATCTCATGGGCGCGACGACCTCCCAAGCGCCGAGTGGCAGCTTCCAACGATGCTCTTCGAAGACGATGTCCTCCTGCTCGAGTGGAAGGCCGAGTCCGCCCACGCCAAGGCCGACGATGGGATCGATACGTTCGTCTTCCCCGACGCCTGATCCGCGTGCAAACGGTCCGCTACACACTCGTGCCAACAGACTGAGGACCGGCCCGCCGCAGTCGGCCGAAGCCATCAGCCTGAAGGCAGCCGTCAGCCGAGCTCGGTGAGCAACGCCGTCACTCGGCGGCCGATGACGTCGCGGATCTCCCGGACCGTCCCGATCGGCTGTCCAGCGGGGTCGGGCAGTTCCCAGTCGATGTAGCGCTTCCCGGGGATATACGGGCACTGATCGCCGCAGCCCATGGTGACGACGATGTCGGCCTGTTCGATCAGGTTGCGGGTGAGGAGTTGTGGGTGGCGGTCGCTGAGATCGATGCCGACCTCGCGCATGGCCTCGATGACCTCGGGATGGACCTGGGCGGCGGGCGCCGTGCCCGCTGAGAGCGCCTGGTGGGCGCCGTCAGCGCTGCCGGTAAAGAGCGCCTGGCTCATTTGCGAGCGCCCGGCATTCTGCACACAGACGAAGAGGACGGTTGCCATGCCCAAGCAAGTATTGCATTGACAGATCTCACTTGAATCGATATTTGTATATCGATGAGCGTCGATATGGAACTCAGCCCGAAGACGAAGCGCCCCGCGGGCCAGCCCTGCTGTCAGCCGGTCGTCTATCCCGATGTCGACCGCGCCCAGGCGGTGCGGATGGCCGAGGTCGCAAGAGCCCTCGGAGACCCCGTTCGCCTGCAGCTCATCGACGTGCTGCGCAAACACGCCGGCAAGGTCTGCGTCTGCGAGCTGGTTCCGCTGTTCGACCTATCCCAGCCAACGGTCTCTCATCACCTCAAGGTGCTCCGTCAAGCCGGACTGGTCGGCTCCGAGCGCCAGGGGCTGTGGGCCTACTACTACGTCATCCCCGATGCCCTCGGCGAGCTCGCAGGCTGGCTGACCTGACAGGTGGAGCCGTGACCAACCCAACCGATCACGCCGAACTGCGCGACATCGTCCGCGCCAAGTACGCGGCCGCGGCTACCGCCACCACTGAGCAGAGCGCGAGCTGCTGCAGGGTTGAGGGCGCGATCATCACCGAGGACCAGCGTGAGCAGTTCGGGTCCCCGCTCTATGACCAACGCGATCGCGAGCAGCTGCCCGACGCCGCCGTCCTCGCCTCGTTGGGCTGCGGCAATCCAATTGCGATCGCCGAGTTGCACGAAGGCGAGACGGTCCTTGACCTCGGCTCCGGGGGCGGACTCGATGTACTGCTCTCCGCCAAGCGCGTCGGGCCGACCGGCCTGGTGTATGGGCTCGACATGACCGACGAGATGCTCGACCTCGCCCGGCGGAATCAGGCCGAGGCCGGCGTCACCAACGCACAGTGGCTGCGCGGACACATCGAAGACATCCCCCTTCCTCGTGACAGCGTCGACGTGATCATTTCCAACTGCGTTATCAACCTCTCCGGCGACAAGCCGCAGGTCCTGCGCGAAGCCGCCCGCGTGCTCAAGCCCGGCGGCCGCTTCGCCGTCTCAGACGTCGTCGCCGATCCCGACATGGACGGCGCCACCCGGTCAGACATGCAGGCCTATACGGGCTGCATCGCCGGAGCGCTGACCCGCGACCAGTTCACCGACGCGCTCGCGGCCGCCGGACTGAGCGAGATCACGATCACCGAGACGCACCGCGTCCACGCGTCCGCCGCCTCCGCGATCATCCGCGCCAGCAAGCCGGGCGGCCCCGCGAGCGCCGGCGCCGACTCGGGGGGCCCGGTGCAAGCAGCGGCGTGCTGCTCGTCCGACGCCCAGGCGACGTGCTGCGAGCCTTCGTCCAAGGACGAATGCTGCGACAGCGGGAGGAACGCCGCGGGCACCTGCGGGTGCAACGCCGGCGTCTGACCGCCGCGTTAATGCTGGCGACGCCGGCGGGCGCGTGGCGCCTTGAGCGTCACCTTGCGCCGGGCAATGCGCCTGATTTTGCCGTTGGTCCTCTGGTTCACGGTCAGGGTTGCCGTGAGGCGATGGCGCGCAGAGAGCAGCCGGCGGCCCGTGCGGTTGGGCTTGACATGGAGCTTTGCGGTATGCCCAGCGGCAACCGTCGCGCTCGAGCTTCCGATCAGCACCAGTTTGTGCTTCCTGCGCGCCGTGTGCCCAGCGGTCACGGCGATAATCTTGCGGCCGCGGAGCGTCTCATGAACCGTCAGGGTCACGGCGACCCGGCAACTCGTGGCACCCGAGCACGTTACGGGGACGGTGGCCGTGGTGCCGCTCACCCTGGCCCGCCCGGCGGACGCGACGCCGGGCTGGGGGGCCGGTGTCGGAGTGGCGGTGACGAACGTCTGGTCGGCGCCGACGAGCGTCCCGAAGTCGGTGGTGGCGACGGTCCGGTAGTGGATCGTCGCGCCGGGCGGCAGCGCCGACAGCGCCGCGGTGAATCCGGTGGAGCTATCGCCCGGGCCCAGCGTCTGGGCGGGCGTCGTCAGCCCGTAGGCGGTCGTCGTCCCGAACTGGAAGGAGACCCTGACCGGCGCTCCAGCCGGATCGATCGAACCGCCGACCGTCGCGGACGCGGCGGTCACCGCGCTGGCCGCACCCGTCGCGGGCGTGGTCGGCTGATAGGCGTCTGCGAACAGCCCAAGCGGGCTCGGGTTCATCCCGCTGGTGGACAAGAAGAAGGGCGTCCCCAGGGCCCCTCCCTGGCATGCGGACCCGTCCCCATTGAACGGGTTGGCGATGCATGAGGATGAGATCGGCTCGCGGACGTTGGCCTGCGTCGTCGGGGTCAGCGGGACGTCGCTCTCGTCAAGCCGGAACGTCGGGCTCGAGGCATCGACGAAATGGCCCACGAACGCGTGCTCGACGCCGCCGCCGACGTCCTCGCGCCAGCTCACGTACGGCGTGTTGCCTGAGAACGTGATGTCCGGAGCAGTCGAGTCGCCGGTTCCGGTCGAGATCGGCGAGTTGCCATTGGCCAGTGCGAAGTGCGCGGTCGCACCGCTGCCGACCAAGCGCGCCACGAAAATCTCCTTCGCGCCGCCGCCGACCGTCTCGTCCCAGGCGATCCAGGGCACCGTCGAGGCACCGGGCGTCATCGTGCCGGCCGCCACGCGGGGGTCCTCCGCATTCGCGGTGGGATTGGCGTTGAGCGAGCACTGGGCCTCGTTGGTCGCTGACGCGCCGCAGGTGTCGGTGGTGTCGAGCGCGGCGCTGAGCTGAGTACCGACGGCCTGCCAGGCGAAGCCGCCGTCGGCGGCGCCGTTCGCCACTCCCTTGGCGGCGAACACCAGCTCGTTGCCGTGCAGCCCGGCGGTGCCGGACGTCCCGGTCTCGTACCACACGACCCACGGCACGGCGTCCGACGCTCCGGTGAAGGCGATGTCGGGCTCGATCCCGTTGCGGGTCGGGTCGACGTTGAGCGTCGGATCGAGGGCGGGGGTTCCGAACCGCGGGATGCCTGTCTGCTGCCAGCAGAAACCGCCAATCGCAGGAACGTGACCGCTGCCGTCCGCCACGCCGGCCGGCGTTACTCCGTCGCAGTTCGCCGCGCCCGGTCCTTCCGGGCGAACCACGAAGATCTGGTCCGGGTGGCCGGAGGCCGTCGAGGTTTCCTGCCAGGTAATCCATGGTGCCGGCTTGGTCGGGTCGGCGGCCGAGCCGCCGGCCACGGAGGGGTTCTTGGCGTTCTGGTTGGTGTGGATGTTCAGCGAGGGCACCGGCACGCCGCCGCCACCGTTGCCACGGCCCTGTCCGGCGAAGATCCACTTGCCCTGGTTGGCGTCGCCGGTGTTGTCGAAGCGGCTGGCGAACACGTTGTTGTTGGCGAAACCGCCGCCGGACGTGTTCTCGTACCAGCTCGCCCACGGCACGGTGCGCCCGGCGCCGGCGAAGTCGATCGCCGGCGCCTCTCCGTCCTCGGTCTGATCAAAGTTCAGCGAGCCGCCGAAGAGCGGACCCGCGCTCGAGCGACCGCCCACCGTGCCCGAACCGCGCGTCGTCCACGCGTCGGCGGCGAACGACCGGGAGAAGATCTGGTCGTGATCGCCGCTGGCCTCCTCCTGGCCGAAGATCGCCCACGGCACGGCCACCTTGCCGGCGGTCAGCGCGCCGCCGACCACGTCAGCGTTGGCGGGGTCCTCCCCATTCACGCTCAACGCGGGGTCGATGCCTGCGGCCACGTCGTCGTTGACCCGACCGGCGGCTGGTAGCGGCTGGAAGGCCGAGGCGGGTCCGGCAGTCGCCAGGGCGGCTAGACCCCCGGCGACGGTGAACGCGACTCGCCTGAACACGCGTCTCTGGATCCCCATCTGCTTCCCCCCATCGATGTCGCTCGAGTGGGTCTCCCCGACAGTCGCCGCCTGAGCGACACCTCGGCCGCCCCGTTGGGGATCCCATCGTGAAACCACATCCTCGTGGCCCGGTCCGCCACGTGGCGGACGCTACCAGCGCGACGAGGCGCCGTGGGACGAAATGGTGCGACCTGTCCCGCCTTCGGCTCGCCATCAGGTCGGCGGGGCGAAGGCTCAGGTTGCGGGGTCGTCGCCTGGAGGGGCGCCCTCGGGTTCGAGCACGAACATCTCGGCGGAGACATCGGCGCTGGTGTCGACGCCGCTGATAAAGGCCCTGACCTTGCGGCCGGTGGCCCGTTCCACCGGAACGATGAAGCGCGACTCCTCGGCGTACTGAAAGAACAGACGGACGTCTCGCAGGCGCTGATGCTCCCCCATCGCTTGGAGATTGCGCTCTGCAGGGGTGAAGCTGTGCTCCAGGAGGCAGATCACCGTGTCCGGTCCGGCGTAGTGGGTGCGGACCTTCGTCGGGCCACGTCCGAACTGGTCCTTATAGATCTGCACCATGGCGCTGGAGATCTCCTGCAGGGGGTGCCGTTCGTCATTCCCGGCGCTGCGGAGCTGCGACACCGAACCAGGATCCGCAACGCCTTCCTGCGGGCGGCGCTCGTCGTCTTGGGCTGTCATGTCTGCCTGCTCTCTTGCCTGCTTGCGATGGAGCCGCGCGCCCTTTGATCCACCGCGAGGGCCGAAGCCAGGGTGCCGGGACTCTAACGACGTGGAGCACACAAATGAACCTCGTCGGCCATCGGAGCCGCTGGCCATGGCACGAAGGTCCGCGTCCGACGAGGCTCGGCCCCTACCTGCCCGGATTCTCAGCCGAGAATCAGATGATCGACCGCGGCTCCAACACGAAACTCTCGACCGCGATGTCCGGTTCCAGGTGGTTGTCACTCAGAAAAGCGACCACCCGGCGTCCGATGATTTGCTCAACGCCGCGAATTAGCTGTGGGCCCATGGTTGTCTGGTAGGCCTTGCGCATCTCGAGCACCAGCTCGGCCCGGCTCTCGGCGACGAGAGTGCGCTCGCCTCTGGTCAGCGTGTCGCGCAGCACCACGCTGACGAGATCTCCAGAGATCGACGTCCATGCCTTGGTCGGTCCGCGACCGGTGTAGCTGCGCAGCTGCTGGACGACGAGACTGGAGATCTGCTGCTCCGCTGACTGCTCACGGTCGGCTTCGGTATTGGTGGCGGTCATGGGACCGCTCTCCGTTCTCGTCTCGCCCTTTGGGCTGGCCGGTAGAAGAAAGGGGGAGACGTTGAAAACCCTCCCACAGGCCACGCGCGTCCTGCGTCTGGCTTACGCAGGAAGAGATCGTCTTTACCCGACAGTAGCGCGGCGTTGAATGGTTGGCTAAAGTTTGTGCTTCGGCGCTCGCCGCTCTGACCAAGGGTGACGGCGGGTGCCTGACAGAGCTGGATCGGCAGTGATCCGCCTAGCGCCTCGCTGCAGTGCCATCGCTTTTCTCGACTTCGTCCCAAGAGATGCGATGACCCCCACTATTGCGCGATTGCGGGCCGCGAGGCTGGTGTGATCGAGACGAGGCTCCCCCGTTCGGCGAGAGCTGCCCTGGTGTTGGACCTCGATCCCGACCTCGGATCGGGAATCCCCCAGCAGGAATGGGAGCAGGCCCGCCAGGCCAGCCGTGCCAACGTGGTGCGAGTTGGTCAGGGAGAGTGGGCCCTGCCTGCGGCCGCTGACCGTGCGGACATCATCGGGATGATCGTCATCGAGGGCGTCCTCAGCCGAGAGATCGCCCTCGACGACCACGTATCGCTTGAGCTGCTCTGTCGTGGCGATGCGCTCCTGCTCCCGACCGCAACGGCCTTGGGCTCCCGGCTCGGGGGTGGGGTCAAGCTCGCCGGCCTGAGCCATGCCAGGCTGATCGTGCTGAGTAGCTCGTTCATCCATGCTGCCGCTCGCTGGCCGTGTCTGCTCACCAACCTTCACCGGCGCCTCGAGGCCCAGCGGCAGCGATTGGCGGTCCAGGGTCTCGCCGCGCATCTGCCACGCGCCGAAGACCGGCTGCTGCTGACGCTCTGGCTACTCGCCGACAGCTGCGGACGCGTCACTCCCAACGGAACCGTTCTCCCGCTCGCCCTTACGCACGACGTCCTCGCCCGGCTCGCCGCCGCCCGTCGTCCGACGATCACGCTCGCCCTTCACGCGCTCGAGCGCCTTGACTGCATCCGACGCCGCCGCGATGGACACCTCATCCTGACTGACGCCGCCCGCGACAGGGTCAACGCGATCAACCGAGCCAGTGACTCCAGCCCGGCGCTTGGACCGAGCGTCGTGTTGCGCCAGTTCCTCAACGAGACGACCGCACAGACGCTGCCGTTTGCTCAGGTTGACAGCGACAAGCAGACCGAGCTGTCCGCGGCAGCCCACGGATGATCGTGAGCGGCGCCTAGATCGTCCTCGCGATCGGGCGCGCTGTCGTGACGTGTTGCCCGGACGAGCAAGTTAGGGGCGTCGACTTCTTAGCAGCGGCGTGCGCGGCTTGATACTCGCGCACGCTCGGGATGCCGATCCCGACCGCTGAGCGGGGCGCGGGCGGCTGGCGACGCATGCTGCGGCCGTGGCTCTAGAACCAACTCGCACCAGACGCAGGTGCTGCCTCC
>JBAPXO010000814.1:0-2963 GCA_049284255.1 Solirubrobacteraceae bacterium
CGGGCGTGGTCTTCGTCAAGCTGCCGCACGGCGTCACCTCAGATGCCAGGACGCTCGCGGCTGCGCTTACGAAAGGCACCGGCTTCATCCCCCTGACCGAAGCTCGCCAAGTTCCTGTCGGCTCGCAGATCGACGCGCGACGGGGCACGCTCCGGCTTGTCGACGCGAGCGGCCATGCCCGGCGTACGCAGGCCGCGACGCTCACTGGGGGCCTGTACACGCTCTCGCAGCTCAAGACTGGTGTGACCAAGGGGCTGACCACCTTCACCCTCAAGGAAGGCGCGTTCCCCGGAGCCCCGTCGTACGCCACCTGTCCCCAGGCCGGCAAGCCGGTGCACGCCGGCCGCCAGCTGGCTGCGGGCATCGCCCGCCTCTCAAGAAAGGTTCTGCAAACCCTGCGGACGTCCGACAATCACGGCAACTTCCGCACCCGGGGTCGCTACAGCGCTGCCACGGTGCGGGGGACCGAGTTCTCGACCAGCGACCGGTGCGACGGGACGTTGACGACCGTGCGCCGAGGGGCGGTCGATGTCTTGAACTTCCGGCTGCGGCGGACGGTTGCCGTACACGCCGGCCACTCCTACCTCGCCCGCGCGCTCGCCTAAATCAGCGGCATATCAGCAACTCGCGCCTGGGTAGTCCGTTTTAAGTCGCGCCGGATGCAAAGACATCCGAGCGACTGACACCCACCGGCGCCGGGCGGAAAGGGGTCGGTCCACCCATACCTCCTGAGCTGAGGGGAGCCTCAAAATGCATGCAGGTTTTGCGCCGCGCTGCGCGCGCGGCTCGCTGGTCGCTGCCATCTGCGCGGCCGCTGCCGCCGTTTCGGCCTCGCCCGCGATCGCGGCGACCGTGTCGGCATCCACCCCCACCGCGACCCCCGAGCAGGCCGTGCCGGTCCAGCTGAGCTTCTCGGGCACTGCCGATCCGCCGAGCAACAGCAATCTCGATGTGGTGGTGCGCCCGGCCGGTGGCCTCCCCTGCCAGGCGACCTACGAATCCGATCAGTCAGCGGCCGGGCCGGTCAACACGACGATCTTCGGACCGGCCGATCAATCCGTCGCGCCGGGTTCCTATCAGCTGAGCGCGAGCTACAAGCCGCCCCAACCGGGCTCCTACCAGGTCTGCGCCTGGCTGGAGCAGCCCGCGATGGCCAACGCCAGCGCTGATGTCGCGGGACCGGCGACGCTCACGTTCAGCGCCCGCGGGCCGGTTGCCTCCGAGTTGTCAATCAGCGTCCCGGCGGCTCCACAGCCCAACGTCGCCTTCGACATCGACTACGGGACCCAGACCGACCAGCAGCTCAACCTGTACTCGGTCATCGCCAAGGCCGGCAACCAGGCGTGCGCGTCCAGCTATGAGCTCGAGCGCCAGCAGGGGCAGGTGGTCTCGACGGTCTTCGGATTTGGCCAGCAGCAGGTGTTCGGCGGTCCGACGACCACGCCGGCGACGGTGAAGCTCGGTACCGGCTCCTACCTGGTGTGTGGCTGGATCGAGGGGCCGAACGGTGGCGAGGTCGATCTCGCGACCAGCAAGCCGCTCACCGTCGGGACGCCGTCCCTGCCGCCCGGACTGCACCTCGGCAAGGTAACCGCCTCCCGCCGACACGGCGTGTCGGTGTCGGGCACCACGGCCGCTGGCTTGTCGGGCCGACTTGTGGTCACCGCGGCGTGCGGAGCCTCGAGCAAGCGCGCCACGCCCAAGGCGGGCCATGGGCGCTTCCGCGCTCACCTCGCGCTGCCCGGCGGGTGCCGGAGAGCGTCGGCGCTCAAGGTCGGGGTGTCGTGGGGAGGCTCGAGCGCCTTCGCCAAGCAGTCGACGTCCAAGCGCATCGCGATCAAGCACTGAGCGCCCAGGGGCGCCGGCCGGCGCCGGCGCCCCCTGCGCACTGAGCGGCGCGTAACCCGGGGGCGCGGCACGCTTCGCGCCGCCTGGCTCTAGACGTGTGGCATCTGGGTCGCCGTATAGGGAACTCAGATGACGCACGTCCTCAGAAAGCCCCCTCAAGGTGCTCGAGTGACGTCAGTCGCCCGCGGCCGTCGACGGTCACCCCGATGACGTCGAAGCGAAGCTGGGCGGCGTAGGCGCGGTCGCGCCGCTGCGCCAGCCAGCCCCCGGCCATCTTGCGGACCCGTGACTGCTTGCCGGGACCCACCGCTTCGAAGGGACCCCCCGCGCTCCCGCCCGCCCGCCGCGTTTTGACCTCGACGAAAACCAAGGTGCCACCGCGGGTGGCGACGATGTCGAGCTCGCCCCATCGGGTGCGGTAGTTGCGCTCGACGATCTCGTAGCCCAGGCGCCGGAGGTGACCGGCGGCGAGTTGCTCGCCGGCCTCTCCCAGCCGGTGGCGCGGGTCGTGGTCCATTGCCGACGACGCTACGCCCGGTCGTCTCAGGCGTGGGTGTCGGACAGCGACGATTGAGCAACAACAACGACCAGAGAATTGGCTCAGTCGATACACCGCGTGACCACGTGTGACGTGATTGCACCTAGCGTCCGAAGCCATGCTCGCCCGGGTCATCACGTTTGCCATCGACGGGGTGGCGCCGCGTCAGGTGTGGGTGGAGGTCGACATCCGCAGCGGGCTACCGGCGTTCACGATCGTCGGCCTCGGCGACACCGCGGTCCGTGAGTCCCGGGAGCGGATCCGCTCGGCGATCCTCAACTCCGGCTTCAGCTTCCCGGCCGGACGGATCACCGCCAACCTGGCGCCCGCCTTCCTGCGCAAGGCGGGCCCCGGATTCGACGCCGCCCTGGCCCTGGCGCTGCTGGTCGCCAGTGGCCAGGCTCCCAGCGACGGGTTGGGCGCGTATGCCGTGTTCGGAGAGCTGTCGCTGGGCGGCGAGCTGCGCGACTCTCCGGGAGCCCTCGCCGTCGCCGAGGGAGCCCGCCGGGCGGGCTGCTCGCGGCTGATCGTGCCCCGGGAGCGGGCCCGCGAGGCCGCGCTCGTGGAGGGGCTGGAG
>JBAPXO010000815.1:0-2303 GCA_049284255.1 Solirubrobacteraceae bacterium
CGCCGCCCGCGTCAGCTTCCGCCACTCTGCGGCGAGCGCCGGCGCGTGCTCGTTGATCTGCCCCGCCATACGCGGAGTCTCGTCTGCGTACGCCATCCTGCCGCTTGAGGGTACAGGTAGTTTCGCGTCAGTCCGGCACCAGGTTTGCGACCCCGAAACCGAGGCGATCGGCGAGCCGGTCGACGACCAAGGAGCGGTGGCACGCCGCCGCCTCACATTCCACGCAGAAGAGCGCGCCACGGGCGGTTTGAGACAGCTCGGAGACCACCGGCTCCAGCGGTGCGCGGTCGAGAATCTCGGCGGTGTAGCGCTCGACGTACTCCGGGGCCAGCCGCTCACGCGAGCGCTTGCCCACGCCCTGGAGGTCATCGTCGCGATACTGGAGGTGGCGCAGCTCGGTGGTCGGAGCGAGCTCACGGTGGTGGCTGTAGGCGATCCCTGCCTCGGTGAGCAGAGCCTGGAGACGCTGCGAATTGGCCCAGGTGAAATGTGGTCCGCGGACGCCCCGCCGTTGGCGGACGTCGATGAGCAGCGTCACCCCGGCGCGCTGCAGGGTCGACAGGAAGCTGTCGGCGTCCCAGCAGTAGACGCCGATCGTGGCGATCACTGGTTCCATAGATCCCCCAGCGGACCGCCGGCGCCGTGGACGGGGTCAGCGCCGGGGAGTGGGACGGCGGCGATATTGGCCTTGACCTCGTCGAGCTCGGCGGGATCCCCGCGGCGGATGTCCCACGACATGCCGTCGGGGTAGGCGCCGACGACCAGGAGGTCGTCACTGGAGCCGAGGTTGCGGTGCCCGGTCCCGGCGGGGAGGACGAGCACGTCGCCGCGGCTCACCTCGACCGTCTCGCCGTCCGGGCCGCCGAGGGCGACGGTGGCGCTGCCGGCGGTGATCGCCAGCACCTCGTGGGCGGTGGAGTGAAAGTGGTGGAAGTCGAATATCCCGTCGCGCCACGCACCCAGCCAGCCGTTGCCGGCGAAGAGGGCCTCGGCGCTCGCGGCGTCGCCCGCGCCCTCCACACCTGGATAGACGAGCACCGGCAGGGGCGAGTTGGGGATCCCCTCCGACGCCGCCAAGTGCATCGTTTCCGGCTGCGGTGCGCTTACGGCCATGGCGCAAGGCTAATTGGGGTTTGCCAATTACGTGGACGGGAATCATCTGGAGCCAACCGGGGGGGTCCAGATCAATCGTCTTGCAGGGGAGGCGCTCAATGCACGTTCTCAGGGTGCTCGGAGTCGGATGGGTCGCGGCGTTGTCGCTGTGCGCGGTGATCGCCGCGCCAGCGGCGGCAGCCGGCCCGTCGCGGGTCGAGCTTCGCAATTCACAATCGCCCGCCGCGGCCCGAACGCCCAGGACGGGTTCGGTTCCATCGAAAACATCGATCGACTTTCAGGTCAATCTGCGCCTGAGCAATGAACAGGCGGCTCAGTCCTTTGCTCAGTCTGTGTCAAAACCCGGCAGTCCCTCATACGGTCGGTACCTGACCCCGCATCAGTGGGAAGCACGGTTCTCTCCTTCGGCCGCCGATGTGGCGAGCGTGAGGACGTTCCTGCGCCAGAGCGGCTTCACGGTGGGCAGCGTGCCCGCTGACCGGCTGTTCGTCCCGGCGAGCGGGACAGCCGCCCAGATCGAGCGGGCCTTCGAGACCTCGCTTGCCTACCACCGCGTGCAGGGGTCGACCCTCCGTCTGGCGACGACAAACCTGACGGTTCCGGCGAGTGTCGCCGGGGTGATCGCCAACGTTTCGGGCGTCAACCAGACGCTGATGCGTCCAACCGACACGACTGGGGCTGCGAAGGTCACGAGGCCGGCCGCGACGTCGGGAAAGAACATTCCCCAGCCCCCCGGCTTCCGTGTCGCGACGCCGTGTGGTCAGTACTTCAACCAGGCAATCGACACCACGCTGCCTCCCTACGGGCACGGCTATCCAGCCAATCCTCCGTGGGCGGTCTGCGGGTACACGGGTGCTCAGCTGAGGCTCGCCTACGGTCTCACCACGCCGGACACCGGCAAGGGTGTCACCGTAGGGATCGTCGACGCCTATACGTCGCCGACCCTGTTCTCAGACGCCCACACGTTCGCCCATCAGACCGATCCCGGCAATCCCCTGAAGGCTGGACAGTTCTCAGAGCTGCCGGCGAAGTCGTACAACGAGGCCGGGGCCAACGAATGCGACGCCCCGGGATGGTTCGGCGAGGAGACGCTTGATGTCGAGGCCGTTCACGACACCGCACCTGGGGCCAACATCCTGTTCGCGGGGGCCCGCAACTGCTCGAACGGCCTGATCGTCTCGCTCAACAAG
>JBAPXO010000816.1:0-1943 GCA_049284255.1 Solirubrobacteraceae bacterium
GCTGGTGATCGTGGTCATGCAACGAAAAAGGGCGCCGTCCCCGTAGGGAGCGGCGCCCGAGTGGCGGTGCTGGTGGTCGGCTCTGGCTCTCGCTCAGCCGGCGGCCAGCGCCTCACGGGCGCGCTCGGCAAAGCGTCGGAAGGTGTCGGCGTCGTGCACGGCCATGTCGGCCAGGATCTTTCGATCCAGCTCGACGCCCGCGGTTTGCAGGCCGTGCATGAACTGGGAGTAGGAGAGGCCGTTCTGGCGCGCGGCGGCATTGATCCGGGTGATCCACAGCCGGCGGAAGTCGCGCTTGCGGTTGCGGCGGTCGCGATACCGGTACTGGTCGGCTTTGAGCACCGCTTCCTTGGCGGTGCGGTAATGCCGGCTGGCATCCCCCCGGTAGCCCTTGGCGAGCTTCAGGGTGGCGCGGCGCTTCTTGCGCGCGTGGACTGAGCGCTTGACGCGGGTCATGAGCGCGTCTTTGCCCCAAGCAGGGTCTTGACCTGCTTGTAGTCGTCCTTGGAGATCTCCGCCGGGCGGCGGTGCTGGCGCTTGCGCTTGGTCGACTTCTTCTCCAGGATGTGGCTCGTGAAGGAGTGCCGCCCCCGGACCTTGCCGGTGGCCGTCAGCTTGAAGCGCTTCTTCGCGCCAGAATGGGTTTTCATCTTCGGCATCGCAGCCGGAGAGTAAAGCAGACGGCCTGCGCGCCGCTAGGCGCCGGCGTCGCTGGAAGCCGGTGACGGCGCGGGCGCCTCGGGTGGCGCGCTGACCGGAGTCTCTGACGGCGCACTGACCGGAGTCTCTGACGGCGCACCGACCGGAGTCTCCGACGACGCACTGACCGGAGTCTCGGGCGGCGGACTGGTCGGCGCCTCGGGCGCACCATTCTGGTGCCCGTTGCCCGAACGCTCCGGGCGCTCGGGCTTCTGCCCATCCTCGGGCGGCTTCGAGCCCTCTACCTCGCCGGCGATCACGCCCTTTGAGGGAGCGAGCATCATCGTCATGTTGCGCCCGTCCTGGAGCGGTGACTGCTCGATGATCGCGACGTCTGAAAGCTCACCCGCCAGCCGGTCCAGCAGCGCGGTGCCGCGCTCGGGATGGGTGACCTCGCGGCCGCGGAACATGATCGTCACCTTGACCCGGTCCTTGCCGAGCAGGAAGCGTCGGACATGGCCCTTCTTGGTGTCGTAGTCGTTCTGGGCGATCTTCGGGCGGAACTTGATCTCGCGGATCGTGATCTGCTGCTGGTGCTTGCGGGCCGCCTTCTGCTTCTGGGCCTGCTCGTACTTGTACTTGGAGTAGTCGAGCACGCGGCAGACCGGCGGACGGGCGTCGGGAGCGACCTCGACGAGGTCGAGATCTCGCTCCTGGGCGTAGGCCAGCGCGTCGGGCGTCTTGACGACGCCGATCTGCTTTCCATCCTCGCCCACGAGCCGAACTTCGGGCACGCGGATGCGGTCGTTGATCCGAGTGAGGTCCCGCTCGGGCGGGCGCCGGTCAAACCTACGGGGGACCGGCACTAGCTAATTCGCGCGGCGGCGTGCGTCAAGCGGCGCCGGGCCGTGTGTGGTGACGATGGATCAACGCAGTCGAGTATAGCTAGCGCGACGCGCGATTTTGTGAATCCTGTAGCACCCGCTCGGCGAACTCGTTTACGCCCACGGCCCCATCATCTCCGCCGCGGTGCTGGCGGACGCTCACCTGGTCGCGCTCTGACTCGCGGTCGCCGATCACGAGCATGTAGGGAATCTTGCGAAGCTCGGCGTCGCGGATCTTGCGCCCCACGGACTCCGAGCGCTCGTCGAGCTCCACTCGGACCCCGGCGTCCCGCAGCCGTTTCAGCACGCTCTCGCCGTATTCGAGATGGCGGTCGGCGATCGGAAGCACGATCGCTTGTACGGGGGTCAGCCATACCGGCAGCTCGCCCGAGGTGTGCTCGAGCAGGATCCCGATGAAGC
>JBAPXO010000817.1:0-9745 GCA_049284255.1 Solirubrobacteraceae bacterium
GGTCCACCGCGGAGTCATCGGGGAAGTCGGGATCGCCAACCGCCGGCTGACCGCGGCGCCGGTGACGGCCAGACGCTTCCTGCGAGGATTTGGCTAGCGTGGACGACACGGTCAATCTCGCCGCCAAGTTCGCAGCCTTCGAGGATCACTGGAAGCCAAGGATCGTCGGCGAGCTCAACGACTACAAGATCGTCGTCGTCAAGGTGAAGGACGAGTTCGTGTGGCACAAGCACGATGAGACCGACGATTTCTTCCTCGTGGTCAAGGGCCATTTGACGATCCAGCTGCGCGACCGAAACGTCGAGCTCGACGAGGGAGAACTGTTCGTGGTGCCACGAGGAGTCGAGCACTGTCCGCGCGCCGACGAGGAGGCCTGGGTGCTCCTCATCGAGCCACGCGCCACCCAGAACACCGGCGACGCCGGCGGAGCGTTGACCGCCGAAGCGGAGTGGATCTAGACCGAGGAAGATGTTGGGATGACTAACAAAGCGATGAACACCTACCTCAACGATCACCTGGCAGGCGCGATGCTGGGCAGCAGTCTCGCGAAGCAGATTCACGACCGCCACCAGGGCAGCCGGCTGGGGTCGGTCATCGGGCCGCTCGCCGTCGAGATCGAAGAGGATCGCCAGACGCTGCTGGACCTCATGGAGAGGATGGGAACCAGCCAGAACCCCGTCAAGCAGGCTCTCGGTTGGATCGCCGAGCTGACTAGCCGCATCAAGTTCAGCGGGCTCGGATCGGGGTCGTCCGATCACGGCGCCTTCATGGCGCTGGAGAGCCTCGCGCTCGGCGTCGAGGGGAAGCTCAGCATGTGGAAGGCGCTGCAGGGCGTGGCCGACCGCCACCCGCCCCTGGCCGAGACCGACCTCGACGGGCTGCTGGCCAGAGCGCAAGCCCAACGCGAGATCCTCGAGCGAGAGCGTTTGACCGCCGCCGGCGAGGCTCTGAGCGGAGGCTGACGCCGGGTCGTTCGCCGACCCCCCGCGGACAGGCACGTCTTCTGAAGGAGCGTTCCGAATGGCAATCCGCGATCTCCCGCGACGTCCCAGTCTCGAACACCTGGACAACGAGGCCGAGGCCCTGGAGCGCGGTGTACTTGAAGGCGACCCGGCCGCGCTCGCGCAGGCGCAAGAGTTCTGTCCGCGCTTTGGCGAGCGGGCGGATGACTTCGGTCTGACCGACGCTCAGCGCACCGTCGCGCGCAGCTACGGCCAACCCAGCTGGGGCCGGCTGAAGAACTACGTCGAAGTCATCACCACGTACGCCCGGGATCCGCACACCGTCGGGCCGCTGGCCGATACCGCCGATGAGTTCCTGCGCCTGGCGTGCCTGGTCTACGGCGGCGATGACCTCGGCCGGCCCGAGTCGGCCGCGCGAATGCTCGCCGAGGAGCCGTCGCTGGCGGCGCGTTCCATCCATACGGCGGCGGCCGCCGGCGACGTGAACGCCGCCGCCAGCATCCTCGCCGGCGATCCGTCGCAGGCCTCCCGCCTCGGCGGCCCCTTTGCCTGGGAGCCGCTGCTCTACGTCGCCTACTCCCGCCTGGAGAACGGCGATCACGTCGCGGTCGCCCGCCTGCTCCTCGAGCACGGCGCCGACCCCAACGCCGGATATCTATGGGACGGCGCCTACCTGTTCACCGCGCTGACCGGAGCCTTTGGCTACGGCGAGGATGCGCCCAACCAGCCTCCCCACCGTGAGTCGATCGCGCTGGCGCGGCTGTTGCTCGAAGCCGGCGCTGACCCCAACGACGATCAGACGATCTACAACCGTCACTTCCGTCGTGAGAACGACTACCTCGAGCTGCTCCTGGACTACGGTCTGGGCAAGGCCAGGCGCGGGCCATGGCCTGGGCGTCTCGGCGGGCATCTGGCTCCGCCCCAGCTGCTGGCCGAGGATGCGCTGGTCTTCGTAGCCGGCGATGACTCCTACTGCGAGCGGGTGGAGCTCCTGCTCCGCCACGGCGTTGACCCTGACGGACGAGGCACCCAGCATCCGGCGCTGGGCAGCCATAGGCCGATCGAGCTGGCCTTCGCGGAGGGAGCGCGCAAGAACCTTGAGCTGCTGCGCGCCGCCGGGGCCCAGTTGCCCGACGTCGACGCTGTCGATGCCTTCCTGTCGCTGTGTATGCAGGGTGAGCGCGAGGCCGTCGAGCGCGAACTCGACCGCGACCCCGGACTAGCCGCCGCAGCCATCGGGCGCAATCCCCGTGCCCTCATCGACGCCGCCCAGCGTGGAAATGCGCCCGGCGTCGAGCTCCTAGCCAGACTCGGCTATGACGTCAACCTGACCCACAACGGTCAGACCGCCCTGCACCTCGCCGCCTACCAGGGACATCGGCAGGTCTGCGAGCTGCTCGTGTTCCTCGGCGCCGATCCGAGCCTGCGTGACAACGCCTACGACGCTCCCGCTGCAGGGTGGGCGCGACACGCCCATCACGACGAGCTCGCGGACTGGCTGACGCGTCAGACGCCCTGAAGCCGCCCGCCCAGCTCGCGGGCGATCGCGATGATGAGGTCGACATCGGCCTCGGTGGTCCGCCAGTTTGAGATCGCCGGCCGAAACGCCGTCTGGCCGCCGTAGGTGGTGGTGCCGAAGAAGACCCGGCCGTCGGCCTGGATGGCGGCGGCCAGGCGCGCGTTGAGATCGTCAAGCGTGTCCTGAGGGACGCCACGCGGGCGGTAGCGAAAGCAGACGACGTTGAGCGTGACCGGCGCCAGCAGCTCGAAGTCGGGGTCGGCCTGGACCTGCTGGCCCACGCGGCGGGCCAGGCGGATGTGACGATCGACCATCTCCTGGTAACCGGTGCGGCCATAGGCCTTCAGGGTCGCCCACACCGGCAGCGCCCGCGCGCGGCGCGAGAGCTCGGGTCCGCGGTCACCGAAGCTGGGGCGCGTACGGGTACCGACGGGCAGGTAGGCCGCGCCGGTGGCCGCGAACGGACCGCTCAGGAGCTCGGGATCGCGAACGAAGGCAAAGCCGCAGTCGTAGGGGACGTTGAGCCACTTGTGGCCATCGGAGATCACCGAGTCGGCCCGTTCGATCTCGTCCCCGAGCTCGGCGGCCTCTGTAGACACCCGCGCGAACAGGCCGAATGCCCCGTCGACATGCAGCCAGGCGCCGTAGCGCTCGGCGAGGTCGGCGAGCCTCCCAACCGGGTCAAAGTCGCCGGCGTTGACCTCGCCGGCGGTCGCGACGAGCACCGCCGGACGGCCCTCCAAGCGCCTCAGCTCATCCTCGAGGGCCTCCAGGTCCACGCGCCCTACGGCATCGGAGGTCACACGGCGCACGCAGTTTCGCCCCAGCCCGAGCATCGTCAGCGCCTTGACGACGCTGGTGTGGACGTAGCCCGAGCTGAGCACGGGGAGCTCCGGGAGTCCGCTGAAGCCGTCGGCGTCGATGTCGCGCCCAAGCTGGCGCGCCCACCAATGGCGGGCCGCGGCCAGGGCGGTGAAGTTGGCCATCGTCGCCCCGGTGGTGATCACCCCTCCCCATTCGGCGGGTAGCTCAAAGAGCTCTTTGAGCCACGAGACCGCGACCTGTTCGGCGCGCGAGCCCAGCGGTGAGCTCACCCAGCTGAAGGCGTTCTGATCAAGGGTCGAGGTCAGCCAGTCGGCGGCCAGAGCCGCCGGAGTGGCGCCGCCGGTCACGAAGTGAAAGAACCGGGGGCCGGCCGAGCGGGTGGCGGCCGGGACGCCCCAATTGACGAGCTCATCGAGCGCGTTGGCACCGCCGACGCCGATCTGGGGCAGCCGCTCTGAGCCGAATGTCTCGGCGGCCTCGTCGCGGCCACGGGGCGCCCCGGGACCGTGACCCAACCCGTCGAGGAACCCGTGGGCGGCGTACGCGGCCCGCCCGAGGATCTCCCGTACCTGGGGCTTTTCTCCCTCGGGATCGCTCACGCCGGGGCACTCTAGGTCACATCCCGGGCGCGGCGTTCGCCCGCTGGCGTAAATGCAGCAACATGCGGGGATGGCCGAGCGCAAGCACGCGATCCGGGCGGTGGTCTCAGGGGCAGTGCAAGGGGTGGGTTTTCGCGATGCCACGGTCGCGACAGCTACCGCCCTCGGCCTGATGGGCTGGGTGCGCGCCGATGACGATGGGGCGATCCGCATTCACGCTGAGGGCGCACCCGCGGCCCTGGAGGAGCTCACCGCCTTTCTGCACGAGGGCCCGTCCGAGGCGCGGGTCGAATCGGTCGTGACGACACCGGTCAAGTCCGAGGGTCATGAGCAGTTTGCGATCCGCGGCGTGGCCGTAGGGGAATTTGTCGTCCAAGAGCACCAGGCCACCGCTCACCACTTCGACTTTCGCCTCGAGGTCGACGGGGTGATGCGCTCGTGGGCGGTGCCCAAAGGGCCCTCGCTCGATCCCGGTGTCAAGCGACTCGCCGTCCAGGTTGAGGATCACTCTCTGGAGCACAACCGCTTCGAGGGCGCCGCCGGGCGGGGCGGCGGGGTGATCGTCTGGGATCGCGGGACCTACGAGCAGGGCGGCCGGGTCCCCTGGCCCGAGGCGCTCGAGCGCGGGCATGCCGTATTCGTGCTGCACGGTGAGAAGCTGCGGGGTGGCTTTGCCCTGCAGCGCACCGGCCGCGGCGGCCCGCCATCGGGGCCGAAGTCGCAGTGGCTGCTCGTCAAACGGCGTGATCCCGAGGCCCGATCAGGCTCGGACGTCGTCGCCGAGCAGCCTGCTTCGGTCGTCAGCGGGCGCAGTCTTGATCAGCTGCTGGAGTCCGCCGAAGACTCCGGCTGAGCGAGCCGGATCGCCCCCTCAGGAGCGATAGCCGTGCTTGCGAAGGAAGTTCTGGAGCTTGGCCACGAACCGCTTGCCGCCGGCCCCCTGCGGGTTGGTGAGACGACCCGCCCTGGCCTGCTGATTGAGGTAACGACTCACCAGCTTCTCCTTGCCCAGCAGATCCTCGTCGGCCGCCCAGGCGGCGATCACCCCTACGCCGGTCTGGTAGCGACGCCGGTTCCGGGCCTTGTAGGCCTTCAGCCAGCGGGCGGCGTCCTTGGCGATCAGCTTCGGGTAGCTGCGGGTGACGTTGGTAAACCGCCGGCCTGAGAACGAGAAGATCTGGATCGGCAGAGCCGAGTCGGCGAAGTCGGTGAACTCGTAGGCGAAGAGCTCGTCGGCGGTCACGAGCTCTTCGCGGCCGTTGTGGGCGAGGTCTGAGAACTTGACTCCGGCGTCGTAGAAGTCACGCTCGGTCTTGACGTAGGTCATCGTCCCGGGATCGAAGGAGAAGATCTGCTCGACCGTGCAGCAATGGGCGCCGCCGCTGTAGAGATCGAGGACGACATCGGGCTGGCCGTTGCCCTCGAGGTTGAGCACGTGGACCGACGGGCGGTTGACGAGTGTCGAGAGCGGCCAGCAGCCCTTGCCGCAGAACGCCGAGGTAACCGGGAGGTTGTAGTCGACGGCCCCGGCCTGGGCGATCGACAGACGCTCGTTCTTGAAGTTCGGGACGTGGCCGGTGTAGGTGAACGTCGCGGTCACGTTCCCGGCGGTGGCCGTCTGGGTGTTCGCCAATGCCGCCGGAGCCGTCACCAGAAACGCGGCAAGCAGGCACGCGGCGATCAGCCATCTCCTCATCGGCGTGCATCCTAATCCGCCCGCGGTCCGTGCGCATCCCCTTATATGCGCAAGGTTTGTCATGTAAGCTGCGCCGCGACTCAGCGGGGGCTCCTATTTACACGTTCGGGTTGCGACACTCTTCACGCCGTCGATGGGCCGCGCTCGCCGCGGTTTGCGTCGCGCTGGTCCTGGGCGCCGCCCCGGGGCTGTTGCACCCCGCTGCAGCGCGCGCGGCCGGCGGCGCGCGTCTGCGCGAAGACGTTCCCAGTTGCTCTGAGCCCTTCCGGCCCTCGGCCTCGGTGCAGCTCCGAGTCGTCGGCAACCGCGTGCTCAACGGTTACGGCAAGACGTTCATCCCCTACGGCTTCTCGATCGCCGGCGGACTGGGCGACGGAGACCACGATGCGAACTGGGAGTTCGCGATGCCGGCCGGCGACGCTCAGATCGAGGCCGCCCCCTTCTGGCACGCCAACGCCATCCGGATCCAGTTCGCCGAGGCCAACATCTTCAACGATCCCTCGCCCGGCGAGCAGATCAACATCCCGTTTCTCGATGCCCTGTGCCATGAGGTTCGGCTGGCCCGCGCCGAAGGAGACGTGGTGATCCTCAACGACCAGACCGAGTTTCCCGACTGGAGCGAGCTCAACCCGACCGCGCGCACCGAGAAGGCCTGGAAGGTGATCGGTCGGGCCTACGGCAATCAGTGGGGCATCATCTTCGACCTCTACAACGAGCCGCGCCTCACCGCAGCGGCGGCTCACGTGCGCTCGGACGATCTCAACTGGGCCTGGCGCGCTTGGCTGCGGGGCGCCGTCGTCAAAGGCACCCGTTACATCGGGATGCAGACGCTCGTGAACCAGATCCGCGCCCAGGGTGAGAAGAACATCATCTGGCTGAGCGGCCCGTTCCTCAACGGCCTCAACCTAGCCCGTCACTACCTGGTCGTCGACCCCGACCACAACGTGGAGTGGGAGTTCCATCACCCCGTCCTGCCGGTGGATGCTGAGCACGGTGACACGAAGGTGTGGCAATACCACTTCGGATACCTCACTTCCCGATACCCCGTGGTCGACGGTGAGTGGAGCCAGTACGCCGCGCCCAAATTTGGCGAGTGCTACGCCGATGCGCCGCGGGTGGTGCCGATCCTCTTCAATTACTTCCGCGCTCACGGGATCGGCCTGCTGGCGTGGGGTCCCGAACCGGGCTCATTGGTCGCCGAGGCGGGACACGAGCCCCCGGCGAACATCACCCAGCAACGCGACCCGACCACGCCGGCGGCGCTCCAGATCCCCAACCAGATGGGCCGGAACTATGCCTGCGACGGCGCCCATGCCGGCCAGGGCGCCGGCCAGCTCGTGCTCAACTACTTCAGGAAGTACAGCGGCCGATGGGTAGGACCGAATTCAGAGGTATTCGCCAGTGGGCGGCGTGACGTCAAGTGAGGCCTGGGCCTCCCCTAGCGTCGGGTGGCTCGCGGTCAGGGTCACGACCCCGGTGCCCCCCACCTCGGAGCGGATGAAGCCACCCCCCACACCGCCGTAGCTCGCAAACGGGAACGGGTTCTGACACACGAGCACGCCGGGGCCGGAGATCGACAAGATCACGTCGCCGGCCACGTACGGGCGCTGGTTTCCGTAGGCATCGAGCGCTCGCAGGGTAAACCGGGTGGCGTCGCTGCCATCACCGGCGATGGAGACGTCGTCGAGCTCGAGGACGAGACGGTCAAGCGTGGTGTCCGACGACATCTGAAGCGTGGTCACGATCTGGTCGCCGACGTAGCCGGCGACGATCAGGTCCGGCAGGCTCGTGCCGTCGACAAGGAGATCGACCATGACGGGCGGATGAGCCAAGGCTCCGAGGTCCGCGGCGTCGGGGGTGACCTCGGTCAGGAGCTGGCCGGGGACATGGATCTCAAGCCGGTCGCAGTTGGTGGCGAGCATCGATTCGGGGCCGGGGCCGGTGGGTGGAGATGCCGGGCCGAAGTCCCAGAAGAACGCGGGCACGATGACGGGCGCGACCGAGGGATCCTGCTGTGCGCGATAGAAGGCCGCACCGGGCTTGGGCACGCGGAAGGTGTCGAGCACCCCCGCCCACTTGAGTCCGTTCCAGACGCGACCGCGGCCATTGAGCGACGCGTAGTCGATCCCGCACCAGGCGAGCAGGCCGGCGTAGCCGGGATCGGAGCGGGCGATGTTGTGGACCTCGGCATGATTTGCGGCCTGCATGGCCAGGGCCTGCGAGCTGTCGACCCATCGGTACATGGGCACGCCATCGAGCGCCCCGACGGCCTCGGAGACCATGTAGGGGACGCCGGGGAGCGGTGGCTCGAGTGTCGCCTGGCCCTCGACGAAGTGGTAGTCGTCGTAGGCGAAGACATCCTCGGCCCAGTCCGAAGTCGAGTGGGTGTGCATCGCGCCCGTCGTCGGGCGCGAGCCGTCAAGGTCGTATGCGAGCGCTCGAGCCCGGGCGTAAAGCACCGGATGGTCGGCAGTCTCATCCAGGCGCGTCCCCCACGCGATCACCGACGGCCGGTTGCGGTCGCGGACGACCATGTCGTGAACGTTCTGGATAAAGCACTTCTGGAAGTGGGCGTTGCCGACGAACTTCCAGCCCGGCGCCTCCTCCCACACCATCAGCCCGAGCCGATCACAGGCATCGAGGAAGTGGGGCGACTGCGGGTAGTGCGAGCAGCGCACCATGTTGCAGTTGAGCTCTGACTTGAGCAGCTCCGCGTCGCGCTCCTGGACACGCCGAGGAGAGGCCATGCCCGTGTATGGGAACAGCTGGTGCCGGTTGACCCCGAAGATCTGCAGCCGCTGGCCGTTGAGGAAGAAGCCGTCCGGTTCAAACGTGGCCTCGCGAAAGCCGATCGTGACCTCGAAGGTGTGAGACGGGGTGGTCGACGGGCCGGTCAGCGTGACGCGCACGGTGTAGAGCTTGGGCGTGTCGGGCGACCAGAGCTCGATGGCTCCGATGTCGGCGATCGTCAGCCTGACGACTTTCCTGCCCTTCTTGAGCGACACCGTCGCCGGCGCGGTGGCGATCAGCGTCGTCCCGTCGAGCAGTTCGGCGGTCACGTCGAAGGCGTGGCGCGAGGCCGCTTGGGCTTGCAGGGTCACTGCGACGGCAACCGTGGGCGTCGCCGTGAGGACGTCGATCGGCTTGGCGAAAACGTCGGAGATGAACACGTCGGGGACGACTCGCAGGGCGACGTCGCGGTAGATGCCCCCGGGCTGGAGGTAGTCGATCGATGCCGCCCCGCCCGGGTGCCCGGACGGAGGCACATCCACCCACTTGGCGTCCACGATCACCGCCAGGACGTTGTGGCCGGCGACGAGATGCTCGGTCAGCTCCACCGAGAACGGGAGGTATCCACCGTCGTGCTCGGCGAGCTTGACGCCGTTGAGGTAGACGGTGGCGTTGGTCATCACGCCGTCGAAGTCGACAAAGACGCGTCCCCTGCCCAGGTCCGCGCCCGAGAAGTGCTTGCGGTAGATCCAGGTGTGCTCCCAATCGCTGGGGTCCCAATCGCCCCATGACAGAGGGGTCACGGTGTGAGGAACGTTGACGCGCGCATACCGAGCGTCGGCATGCCGGAGCTTCTCGGCGCCCGTGGTGTAGCGGCCGCCGAACCGCCACCCCTGGTTGAAGTCGTAGGTCGAGGCGGTCGTCGACCGCCGGATCCTCGGCCGGCGCGTCTTGAGCGCTCGCCGCCTCGCCGTGGCCGCACCCAGCGAGGCCGGCTGAAAGCCAAACGCCGAGGCGCCGACGGCGCCGGCCACTGCGGCGCGCAAGACGGCGCGGCGAGAGAAGGTCATTCCGGTATCAGGCGAGTCTGCGATCGCCGAGTCGGGCCGCCCAACTTCCGCTGCGCCGGGCCGTTGACTGTTTGACACTGTCAAATTCCCCGCTGCAGGCACAACGTATATGCGACGGTCGCCAGAAGGCCACCCGTCACACGGTTCCGTGGTCAGGCTAACGCATGTCTGGCGTCATGAACCCCGCCTCGCCGGGCGCGGACGCCCGGTCAGCCGGAGTGTTCGGTGTCGAGCACGCGGCGCAGGGCGGCGTATGCGCTCTCCCCTGGCCGCTGCTCGACGACCCGCCGGCGCAGGCGGCCGCGATACGCCTCGGCAGACCCGTCGCCACGGACGTCGACGCC
>JBAPXO010000818.1:0-2952 GCA_049284255.1 Solirubrobacteraceae bacterium
ATTAGAGCCTTAGGTTGGAGATTGCAGGAACGTCACGAGCTCGGGCATCGCGGTTGGGTCTTGGGCGATGAACAAGTGCCCACCTTCGTAGCCGCGCAGGTCTGGTGCGGGAATTCGTGAGGCGATCGCCGCGCTGTTCTGTGCAGGAGCGATTCCGTCGTAGCGCCCATAGGCAATCAAGGTCGGGCACGTGATCGCGTCCAACCGGTCCCAGACATCATGGTCAGCGCGTGCCAATAGCTGCGCCCGGAGGCCAGTAGAACCGGCGGGGTCCTGTCGCGCCGCCAGGCGCTGGGCCAGAGCACGATCGCCAGGATGAGCCGCTAACCAGCGCTCATCCCAGCGACTGTCGGTGATCTTCAGCCCGGTCGCGGCGCGTTGCTCGGCTGAGACCTCGAGCAGCTCATGCAGCGGGTAGGAGGAACCGCCCTTTCCTCCTGCCGATGTGCAGACCAGAGCGAGGCGCTCCAGTCGATCAGGATCGCTGACGGCGAGTTCCTGGGCCACCATCCCGCCGAAGCTCACCCCGAGGACCCGACAGGTGCTCCAGCCGACAACTTCAAGCAGGCCCACAGCGTCAGCGGCGACATCAG
This sequence comes from Solirubrobacteraceae bacterium, assembly GCA_049284255.1. GTDB lineage: Bacteria > Actinomycetota > Thermoleophilia > Solirubrobacterales > Solirubrobacteraceae > Palsa-465. The sequence goes on from JBAPXO010000818.1 coordinate 594, forward strand.
CCATGCGGTAGGGCCCGGTCACCGGACCGCTACGGCCAACGCCCCGGTAGTCCCAGGCCAGCAGATCAAAACTGCCAGCAAGAAGATCAACGAGCGGTTGGGCATCGGCCATCGTCGATCCCGACCCGTTACAGAACAGCAACCGTGGACCGCTCCCAGCGCGTTCCCAGTACAGCTCAACACCGTTAACGTCGCTGACGGGCATCGCGCCCCGAATCTACGGACCGTCATTCGCGGGCGCAACGCACGACGACCAGAAGCGCGGCTCGGACGGGTTGACCCGTGGCTTTTAGTCGATGTCGCGTCGATTGGTGAGCAGGAGGCCGATGGCGGCAAGCACGGCGGCCCAGGCGATCAGGATCACGGCTCCGGCGGCGGGCGAGAGCAGGTGCTGGGTCCTGAGGCCGACCAGCGCGTCCAGCGCGCGCGTCGGAGTGAACCGCCCGACGGCGGGAACGAGGCCGAACAGGAGGTTGTCGACGACGAACCCCCAAGCGAGCAGGGTGATCGCGGCGCCGACCTGGTTGCGGATGATCGCGCCGAGACCCGCGCCGATGGCGCCCCAAAGCGCGATGCCGCCGAGCCCTCCGAGCACGAGCAAAAGGACGTCGCCGCTGTCCAGTACGACGGTGATGCCACGTCCCGCGAAGATCAGGGCAGCGACAGCCCAGCCGAGCGCCTCACCCACCAACCCGAATGCGATTCCGGCGAGCAAGCCCGCGACGACCTTGGCGGCGAGGACCTGCGAGCGAGCCGGGTTGAACAGGATCGTCGGGCGGATCGTGCCGTACCGGTACTCGCTGGTCACCAGCAGAACGCCCGCCAGCGCCGAGAACACGCCGGCGAGGCTCCCGAGACTCAACAGCTGGCGCTGGTTCTCCTTGGTCGCCAGATCGCCGGCATGGGTGAGCAGGCCGGTGAGCAGAGTGAACAGCAGGATCAACGCGACCATCCCGAGCATCAGGCCAATCGTCGTGCGGGTCGAGCGAACCTTCAAAAGCTCGGCCTTGGTCTGGGCGATCATGCCTTCGCCTCGCTCGTCAACTCAAGGAAGATCTCCTCAAGCGAGCCGGCATCGGCGACCAGCTCATGTACAGGCACGCCGGCAGCAAACGCGATCTCGCCCACGCGCTCGCTCGACGCCCCCGCGACAAGCAGGGCATGGTCTGCACCTGCCGTCACCTGCAGGTCCTCCTCGCGCAGCGCCGCCGCGAGCTGGGAGGGATCGGCGGCACGGACGCGGACCGAGCCGCCGACACGCGTGGTGAGATCCGCCAGCGAGGACTCGATCACGAGTCGCCCTCGGCTGATGATCAGGACCTGGTCGACGGTCTGCGCCACCTCGGCAAGGACATGGCTAGACACCAGCACGGTGCGGCCCTGCGCCGCGAGGGTCCTGAGGAAGTCACGCAGCCAGCGAACCCCCTCCGGGTCAAGTCCGTTGGCCGGCTCATCCAGGATCAGCAGCTCCGGATCACCGAGCAACGCCGCCGCGAGCCCCAGCCGCTGACGCATGCCAAGCGAGTAACCCTTCACGCGCCGCCGGGCCGAATCGCTGAGTTCCACCAGACTCAGCACTTCGTCGGCGCGTGAGTCGGCGACCCCGACAGCCTGCCCGAGCATCCGCAGGTGGTCGCGGCCCGAGCGGCCGGGGTGAAAGTCGGTCGCTTCGAGCACGGCGCCGATCCGGAGCGCGGGGCGCTCGATCTCGGCGTAGGGTTCATCGAAGATCCGTGCCTGCCCGCTGGTCGGAGTCGCGAGGCCGAGCAGCATCCGCAGCGTGGTTGTCTTACCAGCGCCGTTAGGTCCAAGGAACCCGGTGACCGTCCCGGGCTGCAGGGAGAACGACAAGTCATCGACCGCCACTAAGCCGCCAAAGCGCTTCGTCAACGACTTTGCGACAACGACTGGCGTCAGGTGCTCCGTCGCCCCATCCTACTCCGACCATTGGCCGGCAATCCGCTGGCAATCGCCTTAACCCGATGCAAAACAGATCTCGACTACTAAGGAAATACTGAGCCCGCAGCCGACGTCCGAAACCGATCAGCCGCGACCGCTATTTGGTCGTCGGCCGCGATCGTGCAGAGGAACCGCCGCACGTCGCGGCGGCGGCGGAGCACGATCCGCGCTCCGTCGAAGCTGTCGAGCCGCTCGAGCAGGGCCGGTCGATGTCGACGGCGAAACGACCAGACCCAGCGGAGAAAATCCCAGCTGATCCGGTCATAGACCCCAAGGTCCGGCCGGAGCTGACCGCCGTAGCGCACCCTGCGCCCCCGTCGCATCCGGGGGCACCTTAGCCCGCACCGGAGACAGTGATCGAGTACTCCGGGCTAGGGCTCCTCGGGCCACGTTGCGTCCG
>JBAPXO010000819.1:0-27760 GCA_049284255.1 Solirubrobacteraceae bacterium
GGGCCGCGCTGCTCCTTTCACGCAGCTCCGGTCGTCTCGACGCCGCCGGCAACGTCGGCCGCGGCTTCCGCTCCGGGTTCCCCGAGTACCGAAGCAGCAGCGACGATCTCATGGCCGCAGCGGCGACCAAGCAGCAGTAGTGCGGTGCGGCAGTTTGGGGAAGATGCGGTGTTGGACCTCGGACCAACTCTCGGGAGGATGCTGCGGGCGGACACGCGGCGTCCCGCCGTGCCTGTTAGGCGCGGGTTCAAGACAGGCGAGGCCCACGACGCCTTCCGTGCCGGCGCGATCGTGTGGGTGTTGAGGTCCCGAGGCCGTCCGGCCCGTACTGCGTTGGACGCGATCGGCGGCCGGTCCCTTCGGCCTCGACCCTCAGCGCATCTCGCGCGATCCGCGACATGACGTTGTTTCTGACCGGCCCGCGGCACCGCTGGCTCGTGAGCGTGGGGTGCGGTCGCTGATGCCGGTGGCCCGGTCGCAGGCTCAGCCTGGGAATCGCTCGGAGCGGCCTCGCGGGTGCCGGGTGTCCTCGGCGGCGTCGACTGCGGCTTGGACGGTCGGGTAGACCTCGTCGAGTGCGGGGTCGTCGACGACGTGGCGCAACATGTCGCGGACCTGTCCGATGTCTCGGGCGATTAGGAGCTTGACGTCCTGGTGGCGCAGCTCGTCGCTCAGATCCCTGAGCATGCTCGAAGCCGTGACGTCGATGAATGGGATCGTCTCGGCGTCGAGGACGACCGCGCGGATTTCGTCTGCCGCCGCGGCTTTGAGGATCTGGGTGCGGACAGCGTCGACATTGGCGAAGTACAGGCCGCTCTCGACGCGGAGCACGGCGACGTGATCCGCGGGGTGCGCGTCGGGGTGGCGGTCGATGTCGCGGTAGTGGCCGTCTGGGCCGGGGGTCTTGCCGAGGGTCGCGATGTACGGGCGCGAGGCGCGGTAGATCAGCAGCAGCAGCGAGACGGTGATGCCGATGAACAGGCCGGGGAGCGTGTCGAACACGGTCACGCCGAGCAGTGCGGCGATCGCGGCGATGAAGTCGGGGCGGGCGACGAACCCGAACTCGCGCCCGAGCCGGCGGCTGTAGATCCGGTAGAGCGAGATCAGAGCGGGGATGTCGACGAGCTCGATCACGGCGGCGATCACGATTGCTGACAGCGTCGCCTCGGGGAGATCTTCGAACAGCCCGGTGAGCACGAGCAGGGTGATGATCGTGAGCGCGGCGACGATCAGTCCGGAGAGTTGGCTGCGCGCGCCCGAGGAGGCGTTGACGGCGGTTTTTGAGAGGCTGCCGTTGACGACCATGCCGCTGGACAGCGCCGATGCGAGGTTGGCGCCCCCGAGGCCGAGCAGCTCGCGGTTGGGGTCGATCTGCTCATGCTCGCGGGCGGCGTAGGTCTTGGCGGCGCCGAGGCCCTCGGCGAACCCGACGAGCATCACGCCGATCCCGCCGGCCGCCAGGTCGCCGATGTCGCTGGCACGGATGTCGGGGATACCGAAGGAGGGCAGGCCGCTCTTGATCGGGCCGACGATGTCCACGCCGTGCCGGTCAAGGTGCAACAGCTTGACCGCGGCGATCCCGAGCAACACGGCCGCCAACGATCCCGGGACCCCGGGAGCAACCCGCCGCAGAGCGATGATCACTGCAAGCGACACCACGCCTACGAGCAACGTCAGGCCGTCGATGTCGCCGAGGTGGCTGATCACGTGCCACAGCTGCTGGAAGAAGTCGCCGCTGCCCTTCGCGATCCCGAGCAGCTTCGGGACCTGACCGATGATGATCGTCAGCGCCAGACCGACGATGAATCCCTTGAGCACCGGCGCGGAGATGAAGCTCGCCAAAAACCCGAGCCGCAACAGCCCGGACACCAACGCGGCGAGCCCGGTCGAGATCGCCAGTCCGGCAGTCAGGGCAGCGAACCGATCTCCGCCGACCGGCACCAGCGCCGCGATAGTCGCCGCCGACAGCGCCGCGGTCGCCGCCATCGGACCCACGACGAGCTGCCGCGAACTGCCAAACGCCGCGTACAGGATCAACGCACCTGGGGCCGCGTACAGGCCGACGACTGGCGAGACACCGGCAATCGAGGCGTACGCCAGCGCCTCGGGCACCAGTACCGCCCACACAGTGACGCCCGAAAGCAGGTCCCCGCGGAGCCACGAACGCTGGTACCCCCGAAGCGACGGAAACAGCCAGCCCATGGCACCGGCAGCCTACAACCAGCTCGTGGTCCCACAGGGCCGCGAGCTCCAGGGCGACGAATAGACTTCCCGTCCACGTGGTCAGACGAGAGGACGTGACAACGGCGACCGCGTCGGCCGCTGGTTAATGGGCCAGGCGATCGGCCAGGTCCTCTCCTTCGGCGTGGGTATCGCGCTGAGCCCGGTGCCGATCATCGCCGTGGTGTTGATGCTCGCGACGCCCCGGGGCCAGACCAACGGGCTGGCGTTCCTCGCGGGCTGGGTTATCGGGATCGGCGTCCTCGGCACGATCGTCTTGATGATCGCCGGCGGCGCATCCGCCAGCAAGCACGGCGCCCCGGCGACTTGGGTCAGCATCGTCAAGATCGTGCTTGGCGTGCTGCTGCTGCTCCTCGCCGGCAAACAGTGGCGCGGGCGGCCACGAGAGGACACCGAGCCCGACCTCCCGGGGTGGATGAAGAGCATCGACACGTTCACGCCCGTCAGGTCTGCCGGGATCGCCGTCGTGCTCGCTGCAGTGAACCCAAAGAACTTGCTGCTCGTCGTCGGCGCCGCCGCGGCGATCGCCCAAACCGGAGCGAGCGCCGGCGGCCAGGCCGTGGCGATGATCGTGCTCATCGTGATCGCCACCCTCGGCGTCGCCGCGCCGGTCGCGATCTCCTACCTGATGGGCGACCGCGCGACCAAGATCCTCGCCGACCTACACGGCTGGCTGGCCCGCGAGAACGCCACGATCATGGCCGTCATCTGCCTCATCATCGGCGCGAAACTGATCGGCGATGCGATCAGCGCCCTCGCAAGCTGAAAGATCAGCCTCACGTTTCCCACCCTGCTGTTGGCGCACGGGCCGTGGCTGGTCGACGCGAGCGATCGGCGGGATGACCCAGCTCTCGTCGATGATGCTCGGGCCAGGGACATAGGCGCGGAGCGCGGGGCGAAACCCGCCGGCGGGAGCCGGGAGCCAATTGGCGGTCTGTCTGCGCCGGGGTCGTCACGTTGGATGTAGATCGTCAGCGACCCGTCGGGGTCGCGGCGTAGGCCGGGGGTGCGGTCGCCGATCGAGTAACGATCGATCGGGTTAGCGACCAGGTAGTAGGCGGGCGTGTCATACATCGTGATCGACCAGAACGCCTCGGCGGGCGGCGGCTCTGGCAGCCGCATTTCGTAGCGGCGTTTGCCGGTCAGCAGCTCCCCGCGGTCATCCATCGGGCCGCCGTAGTAGGCGGCCTCGTACCCGTGGTTGCCCCACAGCCCGGTGCGAGTTGCCAGCGCGCGCTCCACGCGCGCCTTGGCGCGGTCAGCGATCTTCCATGCCGGGTCGTCAAGGGCGCCGAGTTCGAAGAAATCGAGGTTGTAGTCAAACAGGTGTAGCCCGGTCAGCCAGCCGTTGACCGGCGGATGAACGCCGCTGTGGGTGAGCGCCTCCAGCTGCGCTTGGGCGCGCTTGACGCCGGCGGCGAGCGCCCGCTCCCCGATCACGGGCGGCTCACCGAGGCCAACCCCGAGCGCAGCGAGACGCTGCTGGTACTCCACGTCAGGATCGCTGGGAGGGAATGCCTGCGACCAGGTTGCCAGCCGGGCGAAGAACGCCGGTGCGCCGGAGAGCGCAGGGGCAACGTCAGGCACCCCGGTCAGCGTGGCGTTCTTGTTGAGCGCCGACAGGCGCAGCCCGGACTGCAGCTGCGCGATCGCGGGGAGATCGGCTGGACCGTCGCATCCCCACCGACCCACGATCGACGCGATCATCGTCGGGCTCGCGATCCGGGCCATCCCGTCCGGGATCTCGCCTTTCCAGCCCGGTCCGGTGATCAGGTAGCGCCCGGCGCGGCCGCCAGTGGCGCGGGTCCCGACATATGCGAAGTTGTTCGTCCACGCATCGACGAACTGAAACACGCAGTAGCGCTCACCGGCGTCGGGCACCTCAAACATCTGCGGGCCGGCGCTGAGGTCCAGTTGCGCCATCGAGTACACGGTGTCGTTGTTGAGCGTCACGAACTTGTCATCGGGGCCTGCCAGCCGCGTCGCGTGCGAAAACGCGTTAAAAGCGGCCGCGGGATTCATGCTCAGCCCGTCGGTCGTGAACCGCAGGACCTGGGTCAGGTTCTCCACCAGCGGATAGCCGTAGATCCACGCCTGTGCCGCCAGACGCTCAAGCTCCTCGTCAGACATGATTCCCTCCCAGGCCGATGGTTGGTTTAGGCGCCTCGCTGGAGCGCCGGCAGCGGGTACGAGCCATCCAGCAGCTGTTCTCGCGGCTGATACATCCGCAGCCCCGGCCGAAAATCACCCGCCGGCGCCGGCAACCAATTCGCCTCCTGTGCCGGGTCCTCGGGCCGGTCGTGCTGAACATAGATCGTCAACGATCCATCCGCGCTGGTCTGCAGCCCAGCGGTGCGATCCCCGATCGAGTAGCGATCGATCGGGTTGGCCACCAAGTAGTCGTCAGGCGTGTCATACATCGTCAGCGACCAGAACGCATCGACCGGAAGCGGCTCGGCGAGCTGCATCTCATAACGGTGGGAGCCGTTGAGCCGCTGGCCGTCGGCGTCGGTGTAGGCAAACGCGTACAGCGCTTCATAGGCATGGTTGCCCCACAGACCGACGCGCGCCGCCACTGCCCGGGTCGCGATCGCCTGCTGGCGGTCGGCGATCTTCCACTCGGGCGCGTCGATCGTTCCGAGCTCGAGATGATCGAGGTTGTAGTCAAACAGGTGCACCGTCGCGCTCCAGCCCGAGGTCGCCTGCGGCTGGGAGAGCTCCTCCACCCGCGCCCGGCCCGCCTCAAAACCCCTGCCCCAACGCCCCAGCAAGCGACTCGTTGGGATTGGCGTACGGAGCGTCGCGGTCAAGCAGCCCCAACGGTCGCAGCCGCTCGAGGTACTCGCGCTCGGCGGCGGGCGGCGGAAACGCCTGCGCCCACAACCGCATCGCATCAAAGAACCGAAGCTCCTCAGCCAACGACACGTCCGGCGCGGGAACACCCTCTAGCCCTGCCGTGTCATCAACCTGTGTGAGCGTGAACTCATTCTGAAGGGCACGAACCTGCGGGAGATCCTGCTCGCCATCGACCGCGATCCGCCCAACGATGCTGAACACCCGGGTCGGCGCCTCGATCACCCGCAGCCCGTCCGGCGCCGAACCCTCCCAGTCGCGCGGCGCGAGCAGGAACTCCCCCTCCTCGGTGCCGGTCGCCCGCCGCCCGACGTAGGCGAAGTTGTTGCTCCACGCATCCACGAACTGCAGCACGTAGTAGCGCCCGGCGGTATCCGGGACATGCAGCACCACCGGCCCGCCGCTCAGGTCCACCGTCGCGATCGTGTAGATCGTGTCGTTGTTGACAGACACGAACCGCTCCTCGGGACCGGCCAGCTTGACCGCCTGCGCAACGCGTTCAACGGCGCCGGCCTCATCGCCCCATAACCCGTGTTCACGATCGCCAGCGCACCCATCACATCAGCGACCAACGGATACCCATACACATACGTCTCCGCGGCGAGAGCCTCCAATCGATCAGCCGGCTCAGAGCCCTCCGAGATCGAAGAAACGCCGAGCATAACCACCGCCAGCCCGCCCGGACCCGCGGTCGACACAGCCCCACCCCCCGCCGCCGGTGAGTTCGATAGAACGCGCGAGACTGCCGCAATCACGCAGCTGGAGGCATTTCACCGACATGAAGACGCCCCTGCACGACTCCTCCTTCAGGTCTGCCGGCCCGGAAAGCGGCAGCGCCGCCGGCACTGCTCCGCCGGCGACCTTGCAGAAGCCCTCGAATGTCTGCGCCCCCCGCGCCATGTCATCCTCTGTGCGATGCCCACCCTGCAGCTCTCCGGCGGTGGTGGATCGTTGACGATCACCAGCGAAGAGAGCCCAGAGCCGCTGTATTGGCGCGTCACGCTGACATCAGGTGGTCTTCATGCCAGCACCGATATTGACCTCGACGCGATCCGACACAGCGTCGAGCCAATCGGGGAGTTCTTCCTTCGGCTCGCCGCCGACTGGCGCGGGTGGCAAGGCGAACGAAGATGGGGCGATGACCCGCTCATGCTGTCCGCCACCCACGATGGCCTCGGCCACGTCGCTATCACGGTCCAACTTGTGACGAACATCTACTCCGAACCTGTCTGGGAGGCGCGCGCGAGCATCCAGCTAGAGGCGGGCCGCCTCGATCACGCCGCACGCGATGCAGCACAACTCCGCCTGCTCCCCGGCGCGGAGTAAGCCGCTGAGGCACCCCATTGAGAGCCTTTGCTGTATCCCAGCGCGAGGGCGCTGTCGGCCGGCGAACCGACCGGCGTCTTCGCTGCCGCATTGTCGCGGCGTCGGACCGAAGCGGGAGCCTCGGCCGCGTGGCCGGTTAGGTGACAATCCAGAAGCGCCTCGGCGGGCGACCAGACTGCCCAAATCTCCAAGACGGGACAGATCGCCGCGGTCCTTAGGGCGTTGCTTTGCTCGCTCGACAGGCTGGTCGTTAGCTGGATCGCTGCAAGCACCCTCGGTTGGCGGACTCTCCTCACACGCGATGCCAACGGCACCGCGTGCCCCGCCGCCGGCCGCTCCTTTTGGGCGGGAGCGGGAGCGAGAGCGCGGCGTCGCCGGCGCTGACGATTGCTCCGGTCATCGAGTCGTGCGGCACGAGCGCTTGCTGAGCGCCGTGGCAGACGAGGCTGAGCAACCACATGTCGCCTCGGCGCTCGCTGCCGCTTCCCAATGGCGGAGCACCAGCCGCAGTCGCCCGCCGCGACGACGACACGGTCTTGGTCCCGTCCGGCTTCTGCAACGCCCCGCGGATGCAGCAGTCAGGCGCTGCCCACGAGATGACTGCTCATCGTCCGCACCGGCAGTGTTGGGCCACGCTCCCACTATTGGATGGCGACGCAGAACTGCGACGGCGCGCCGGAGACTGCTGGATTTGCCGGCTTGGGGCGCCTGCCGAGCAGCGCCGCGCTCGCGTCGTCTGCGTCGCGTGCCACATGGAGATTGGGTACGACCGCTACGTCCATCGGATCAACGGCACGGCCACGTGCCTCACACTCGGCCTTGAACAGAGCGATCCGCTCGCCGATCGCCTTGGTGGAGGTGAACCGGTCAAGGAACAACACCACCATCTCGTGGTAGTGCCAGAACCGACCCTTGTGGGAGAAGGGCTCATCAGAGCTCCACGCCTCCAGGATCACCGCCAGCGACTCGTCGAAGCGCGCCTCTGCTTCCTCCGTGGGCATGCAGAAGCCAGCGAACTCCGAGTGCCGGTAGGCCTTTCCCACGCCGAAGTCAAGACGCCGCCAGAGAGAAGATGAGGGTCGCCGCGCGCTCGGCCAGCAGCACCGGGTCATGCCAGGGCAGCACCAGCACCTCGGTCCCCCACCCGTATCGACATCGTGCGTGCGGCCACCCAGCTCAGGAGATCGAGGGGGACCGACACCCCCGGAGCCCGAGAAGTGGTGCTCGACCAGGAACGTCGAGTAGAACCCGAGGCGTTCGGCTTCGACGTCGGCTTCCGATATGTGAAATCGACAGTGCTGTCAAGCCGGCCTCGTGGTCAAGGGTGCCGGTTCGTCGCCGGACCGGGTCTGGACCTTGGGCTCCTGCTTCAGCTGGGTGCTGACCTTAAGCAGCAGAGCGAGCAGGCCCTCTGCCTGGCGATCGTCGTCAACGCCATCATCGCCTGGAACACCGAGCGCGTCCTCGACGAGCTCCGCGACGGCTGCGAGTTCATCCCCACCAGCGAGATCGAGCTCATCTCGCCGCTCACGCACCAGCACATCCGTCTCTACGCCCACTACCCATTCGAGCTCGCCACCCGACCCGACAGCCACCGGCCGCTCAGAACACCAGCTGCTAGGACATCGACGCGCGCGACGTCAGGGACGCCGAAGCGCGTCTAACGCTTAGCGTGAAAAGCCGACGCCGCTACTAACTTCGGCTCCGCAGGTTGACGTCGAGGACGCCGTCCGAGCTCACCCGTCGCCGCCCGTCGCGTCCGCCGGTCATCGTCGCCGCTGCTGTGCATGTCGGCCGTGCCATGGTTCGAGATCCCACCATCACGATGCCCCCGCGAGAGGTCAGCCGATCAACGCCCTCAGGGCGTCGTCGAACTCGCCGTCGACGAGGACGAACACCATCCTCGCCGACTCGTCGCCGCGGTTCTCCCAGGCGTGATCGGTGCCGCGCTGGATGACGACGTCGCCGGGGTGAAGCGCGGTCTCGCTGTCGTCGAGCACGAGATACACCTCACCCTCGAGCACGATCCCGTAGTCGATCGTCTCCGTGCGGTGCATCGGCGAGCGGCGACCGGGCGGGAAGGTGGTGACGCGGACGATCGTGCCGTTGTCCCTCGGGAGAATCACCACCTCGCGGGCGGTCGGCTCGGCGGACTCGAGGGCGGAGATCGGCGCCGGCATCGCATTCGTGTTCCAGAGCTCGAAGAACGCCGCCTCGCCACGCCGGTTGACCGTCGGCGTGGGCCCGTCTGAGACGACCACCGAGCGGCCGTCCTCGTCATGGCCGGTGACGACCCGTCTGGGAATGTTCAACTCGCTCACGCCAGCGAGCGGGCTTCGGTGGGCGCGAGCTCGCGATCGAGCCAGGCGACCATCGTCGGCATTGTTGGTCCCTGGCCCATGTGGCCTCCGTCGAAGACCCTCACGGCCTTGGGGTCACCGTGGTCGAGGCTGAGATAGAGATCGCCGATCGAGTTCTGCAGGTCGTCACGCCCGTTGAGCAGCAGCAGCGAGGCCGAGGGCTGGTCGAGCCAGCCCTGGTCCAGCAGCGACAGCTCCGGGCAGCGCGCGACGTAGTCATCGAAGGTGGTGCCGCCGAAGATGCGCGCCCTGGCGGCCATCAAGTCCATCAGGTAGGAGGACGCGTTTCGCGACCTCTCCTGCCACTCGGGAGTGAACGTGATGTGGACCCCGCCTCCCCAGTTGACCGCCGCTCGGATGCGGTCGCGGTGCGTGTAGGCGAGCTTCATCGCCCAGTAGCCGCCGAACGAGCCACCGAGAACCGCCCGCCGGTGAGGGTCGAGCTCCGGCTGCTGGTCGAGCCAGTCGAAGACCGGCGTGTACTGCCGTTCCGCGTCGGTGGAGGCGAGCACCGGCGACTGGCCGGTGCCCGGCATGTCGACGAGCACGACCGCGAAGCCACGGGCGCGTAGCAGGTCCCTGAGTCCCCCCATCTCTTCCTTCCAGGTGTCGATCCCGGCCCAGACGAGCGCGACGGGTGAGGGCTCGTCGGACGGTGCCGGCCGCGCGAGGTAGAAGTGGACGGTGTCCCCCTCACCCGGACGGCCATCGAAGGGAACCGACCGACACTCGATCGGTGGGTCCTCGAGCGCCGCGGCTCGGCGAAAGTACTCCCGGGCGCGGTCGTAGGAGGCCATCTTCGCCGGGTGGTTCGGCGTCGGGTATCGACCCATGAACGACATCCGGTATGCCTGCAACCAGGCGTGCTTCTCTGCCACGGGGTCGGTCGCGGCCTCGGCCTCGGCGACGGACCGGTCGGCGGCGGCCTTCCACGCGGCCGCCCACCGCTCGGGATCGAGGCCCTCGAGGCCCATGATCACCTCGCGCGCGGCGGCGGGATCGATCTCGCGGAATGGATGGGTCTGCCGGTCAAGCCGATCGAGCAACCAGGCCCGTCCGTCGTCCAACGTCGGCGTCTCGGTCATCGTGGGCCTCCGCTACCTGTCGCGAGAGTCATGGTCACGCTGGTCCCCCGCCACGCCTCAGACCGGCGAGCCGGCGGTCATCATCACGGTGCGCCGACGCTCGAGTGGGTCGATCGGCAGCGTGCTGTCCTGCTCCCAGGCGCCGATCGCCTCCGATCCCTCGACGATCACCTTGCAGCGTTCGAACCGGCGGTCGGTGAACGCCTGGAGAGCGTTCTCCAGCGGGCGCTCGGTGGCCAGCTCCTCGGCGAGCACGATGGCGTCCTCGACGGCCTGCGCGGCGCCCTGACCGCAGTGCGGCGTCATCGCGTGCGCGGCATCTCCGATCAACACCACCCGTCCCCGATGCCACGGCGCGGGCACGAGCACGTTCTCGAGCGGCCGGAGGACGACCGCGTCGTCATCGACGACCATCTCACGGTGCTCGGCCACGATCCCGCCGTATTGGGCCAGGCGCTCGCGGTAGCGAGCGGCGAGACCCTCCCGCGGCAGGTGGATCGGCGAGCCCGGCGGCGGCGAATCCGTCGTCAGCATGTACATGAGATCCTCGCCGATCGGCACGAAGCCCGCGGACCCGTTCGTGCCGCGGAACATCCAGATGCCGTCGAGACCGTCGATGCGGGGGAGGTTGTAGCGCCAGCACAGCTGGCCGGTGTACTTCGGCTCTGGAGCGTCGTCAAAGACCATGACGCGGACCTGGGAATACATGCCGTCGGCCCCGACGATCAGGTCATAGTCCCGCGTCTCGCCGTCGGTGAAGTCGACCTCGACGCCGTCGCCCCGGTCGCTCAGCTCGGTGAGGGTGACGCCGGTCCTCACGTCGGCGCCGCTGTCGAGCGTGTGCCGCTGGAGGATCTTGTGCAACCTGGGCCGGGTGATCCCGTTTCCTGACGGCAGACCCTCGACGGCCGGCGGCGGCGTCGGGTTCTGGACGACCATCGTTGCCCCATCGGCCAGGTACAGCCTGCCGCCGTTGATCGGTGAGCCCTGCGCGACCGCCTCACGTGCGAGCCCTATCTGGTGCAACGCTCGCAGCGCGTTGCCCGGCTGGATGATGCCGACCCCGTACACGTCCCAGGCGGGATTCTTCTCCACCACATCGACATCGAAGCCGGCCTGTCTCAGCGCGATCGTGGCGGATAACCCAGCGATACCGCCGCCGACCACCAGAATCCTCGTGACGGCACTCACACGTTCCTCCTCATCGAAATGTCATGACAGGGCCCATGGACAAAGAGAGAAACGGTCACTGAACGACTCGCAGTGAAACCATCCGCATGTTCTCACCGATGAACGCGATCACTGTCGAGCGACGGCCGGGGCGGTGAGATAGGTCGCCTGGATCTCGTCGATGCTCCCGCGGGCGTCCGCCGCAGTCCCGGCGAAGCGCACCCGGCCCTGTTGCAGCAGGTAGACGCGGTCGGCGACCTCGAGCACGCGGTGAACGTGCTGCTCGACGAGCAGCGCGCCGATCCCCCGATCCGCGGCCTCCCGGACCGCGCGCAGCAGGCGGCCGACGGTCTTGGGGGCAAGGCCGAGGGAGAGCTCGTCGGCGAGCAGCAGGGAGGGCGCCCGCGCGAGCGCCCGGCTGAGGGTGAGCATCTGTGCCTCCCCGCCCGAGAGCAACGAGCTGCGTCGTGACATCAACGGGACGAGCTCGGGGAACAGCGCTGTGGCCTGATCGACATCGGCGCGGGCGACCGCCAGGTTCTGCCGAGTCGTGAGCTTTGGGAAGATCGACCGCTCCTCGGTAACGAACGCCAGCCCCTTGCGGGCCCGCCGATGCAGCGGAGCAGTCGTCCGCTCGCCGTCCATCAGGACCTCGCCGCCCAGCGGCGCCAGCTCGCCGGCGAGCGTGAGCAGCGTCGTCGTCTTGCCCGCGCCGTTCGCGCCCAGTAGCGCGACCACCTCGCCCGCCTGGACCTCGAGCGACAGGTCGCGGACGATCTCGACGCCGCCGTAGCCCGCCGAGATCTGCCGGGCCTCGATGAGCGCTTTCACCAGGTCACCGGCGGCGCGTTCACCGACGCCACGCTCGGGGCCGCGGTCTCCTCGCCGAGGTAGACGGCGATCGCGGCGGGATCGCCGCGCACCTCCTCGGGCGCCCCGTCGCACACCGGCCTTCCGAAGTCGATCACGGTGATCCGGTCGCAGATGCTCATGACGAAGTTGAGGTCATGCTCGATCACGAGCACCGCCATGCCCCACACGTCGGCGAGCCGCCGCACGAGGCGGGCGAACTCGGCGGACTCATGCTCGCTGAGCCCCGCCACCGGCTCGTCAAGCAGCAGCACCGAGGGCTCGGCGGCGACGGCGCGGGCGATCGCCACGAGGCGCCGCTGGCCGTAGGAGATCTCATCGGGGAGCATGTCGAGCACCGACTCCAGGCCGAACTCCCGAACCGCCGCCACCGTCACCGGCGGCAGCGTGGTACGGACGGGGCGGACGAGCTCGCCGGCCGTCCCCCATCCCCCGATCCGGTCGTGCGGCACCTGGAGGTTCTCGAGGACGGTCAGCTCCGAGAAGAGCTCAAGGCCCTGGAAGGAGCGGACGAGTCCTGCGACCGACCGGCGGTGGCTCGGCCAGCGATCGATCGGCTCATCGTCGAGCAGCACCCGACCCGAGTAGCGGGCGAAGCCCGAGACCGCGTCCATGAGCGAGGTCTTGCCGGCGCCGTTGGGGCCGATCAGGCCGACGATCTCCCCGGGTCCGGCTTCCAGGTTCACCCCGTCGACGGCGACGACGCCGCCGTAGCGGACGGTGAGACCCTCGATCCGCAGCCGCCTGGGCGGCACGCGGACGGGATCGACGGCCGCCGGCAGCTCGAGGTCGCCGGGTGCGTGGCCGCGGCGGCGCGGGGCGAACCTCGCCCTCAGCCGGGCGACGTCCCGCACCTGCTGATGGGCAATGCCGTTGGCGTTGAAACGGACGGCGGCGAGGGCGCCGACGGCGCCGATGATCGGCAGCCAGGTGGTAAAGCCCTCCCAGTGCAGCCCGATGAGCGATAGCAGGGCGCCGGGGGCGACGATCGCGCCGTTGAACGTGCCGAACACGAAGCCGATGCCCCCGATCACGATCCAGGCGAGGGCGAGCAGCGAGAACGAGGGGTCGAACGAGGTGAAGACGGCGCTCTGGTACTCGAAGCTGAAGAGGATGCCGGCGAGCCCGGCGAGCGCCCCGGAGAGCGCGAAGGCGATCATCTTGGTCCGAAACACGCCGATGCCGGATGCCGACGCGGCCCGTTCGTTGGAGCGGACCGCGATCATCCGGCGGCCGAGCCCGCCCCGGCGCAGATTGGCGACGAGCGCGGCGCAGATGACGAACACGACGAACGTCAGCGCGGCGTATCGATCCGGGTGGCCTGCCCCGCTCACGTCGAGCCCGAACAGCGAGGCGCTGCCGACGTTGATCCCGACGTCGGCGCCGCCGACGCTCGGGTTGGTGAAGATCATGTCCTGCGCCGCCCACGCGAGGCCGAGGGTGATGATCGCGAGGCTGACGCCGCGGGTGCGGAGCGCCGGGATCGCCAGCAGCAGACCAATGAGCATCGCTCCGACCATCCCGGAGAGGAGCGCGGGCAGGAACGCGAAGCCGGCATGTGCGGCGAGCTCGGCACCGATCACCCCACCGATCCCGGCGAGCGTGTACTGCGCCAGCGAGATCTGTCCGGCGTACCCGGTGAGCACGACGATCGACAGCAGCAGCGTGCTGACGCTGAAGGTCACCGCGAGCGCCGCGAGCACGTTCTGGGAGAAGACGGCGAAGATGAGCGCGAGGACGACCGCGACCACCGGGAGCACGACCGGCCAGCGGATGCGTCCGATGCCGATCGCCGGGAGACGATCGGAGATCTCCCCACGCAGCGGCAGCGAGGAGCCGCGCACGATCATCACGGCGACGATCACGAACAGTGGCAGCGCGTCGGACATCGAGGTCACCTTCAGGTGCTGCTGGAAGAAGCTGTTGTAGTTGAGCAGCACCGCCTGGGCGATGCCGACCGCCACGCCGCTGGCGAGCGTCGCCGGGAATGACGAGAAGCCCCCGAGCAGCACCGCGGCGAGGGCGGGGATGACGAGCAGGCTGACGCCGGCCGGCGAGACCTGTGTGATCGGGGTGAAGAGGATGCCGGCGACGCCGGCGAGGGCGGACCCCGCCGCCCACGTCGCCGAGGAAACGAACTCCGGCGAGATCCCGACCGCCGCGGCCCCGCGCTGGTTGTCCGAGACGGCGGAGGTGACCCAGCCGATCCTGGTGAAGTGCCACAACGCGGTGAGGACCGCAGTGAACACGACCGCGATCAGCAGCAGCCAGACGTATCCGGAGGGGACCGTGATCGAGCCGCCGAGGTTCCAGACCCGCGAGGGCAGGATCTGCGCGACGAACGGCGGGTTGGTGCCCCAGATCTTGACCGCGATCGACTGCAGGAGGAGCAGGACGCCGACCGTCGCGATCAGCCGCGCAAGCGGCGAGGCCTGGCGCATCCGCCGCAGCAGCAGCTGATCGGTGGCCAGTCCAAGCCCGGCGGCCGCGGCGACCGCGACCAGGAACGACGGCACGACGGGCCAGCCGGTCTGAGTGGAGAAACTGCCGAAGCCGAAGTTGCCAGGCGCGTGCAGCTGCAGGTACAGGTACGCCGCGATCATCGCGTACGCGCCCTGGGCGAGGTTGAGCACCCCGGAGCCGCGGTAGATCAGCACGATCCCCTGCCCGAGCAGGGCATAGATCGCGCCGGCGCCGAGGCCGAGCAGTCCGTACTGGATGACCGCGCTCATGATGCGTCCGCCGATCCCGCAGCCGCCGGGCTGGATGGCCCGACGGCTGACAACTGACTCGGCGAGGAACCGCTACGGAATAAGCGTGTCGCCATTTTCGGTGGTGGGTGTCGCCCTGACGAACGACTTCGTGCCGACCTCCCACTTTTTCAGGAACAGGGAGGTGTTGAACAACCGCGCGTACTGCTTGATCGAGTTCGGCGTGGCAAAGTCGATCGGCGGCAGGATCGCCCCCTTCCCGGATCCGAACGTCACCGTCGCCTGGTTGATCGCCTTGAGGAACTTCGCGCGGGTGATCGTGCCCGTGATGTGAGAGGCGACCTGCGGCACCGTATAGGCGGCGACCCAGCCCTCCAGGGTGAGCAGCGGATCGTTGCCCGGCTCGAGGCTCGCGGATTTGTCACCGCTCGCGAGCTCGGCCGCCGCGTTGGAGCGGAACGTGCTCAGGAGCGGGTAGCCCGTCCAGGCCGGGTCGGGCAAAAACGCGGTGACGTACGTGTTCGCCGCGGCCTGACCGAGGCCGGCCAGCGCCTGGTAGACGACGAGCCCGTCCTGCGCGCATACCGGCCCGCTCGCCCCGATCTGTGCCGCCGCGGCCTGATACGCGCCCGACAGCTCCGGATCGAGCAGGAGGACCGTCATCTGCGGATGGCCCGCGGCCAACTGGTGCACGTACGGGGAAACGTTGGTGGTGGTGAGCGGTATGGAGACCTGTCCGGTCACCGTAAAGCCGGCCTTCTTGGCCGCCGCCTCCGCGATCTGCATCTCATCGAGCGAGATCGGCAGCGTGAGCGACGCGAATGCGATCTTCTTCACGTGCGCCGTGCGCGGGGCCAGCACCCCGCATCCCGCCGAGGTGAAGTTCGGGGCGAACAGCGGGAAGTTGATCTTGTTGACGAAATCCGCCGGGGACTGAAGGAACGGATTGATCGAGGCGAGGCCGGCCTTCCCGAAGGCCGCCTCAGCGGGCGCCGTGGCGACGACGATCAAATCTCCGAGGGTGGCGATCGCCTTCGGATCGTGGGCGGCCTGCATGGCGCACTGGACCTCGCCGTTGGGGCTGCCCTGGGTGTTGCAGACCTTGACATCGACCGGCTGGTGATCGGGACCGATCCCGCCGTGGCTGTTGACATAGCGGAACTCGGCGTTGACTCCGGCCGGGATCTGCGGGGCCGACTGGTTGGGTGCCCCGACCGGGACGATGTTCCAGACGTCGACCGCAGGGCCGGTGGCCTTCACGGTCGGGGTCGAGCTCGAGCTCGTGGGGGCGGCAGCCGACGAGCTCGTCGACGCCGACGAGCTGTTGGAACTTCCGCACGCCGAGAGCAGAATCGCTGTGAAGAGGGCGACGACCATTGTCGCGCCGGTGCGTCGCTTATTTGACAACTGTTCTCCTCCTTGAGCCAGCGACTCTCGCCGCTGGTTGGACTTGGCGGCGACTCTACGGATTGGCGATGATGCAAGCCAATGCCTTTGGCGTGACCAGCTGATAACCCCGTGCTATGGGCGGAATCTCGCGCGTATGGCGTAGACGATTGCCGGTGCGGGCAGGACCGGGGCGCCGGAGCGAGCATGTGATATCCGGGAGTTATCGACGGGGGACGCGAAAGGCATTTGCCGCGCGCGGGCGCAGTCAACTAGCCTGCCGCGCCAGCAGCTGTCGTCCCCGGCTTCGCGCCGGCAATCCGCATGGATCGGAGTGGTCGATGATCGTCGATGTCCACGGGCACATGAGCGCGCCCGAGCGGCTGTACGCGTACAAGGCCAACCTGCTCGCACACCGCGGCTCCCACGGCCGGGGCGGGGTGCGGGTGACCGACGACGAGCTCCGGGCCGCGATCACCGAGGAGGTTGGATCGTTCGGCATTCCCCACCTGGAGCACCTCGACACCGCCGGCATCGACCTGCAGCTCATCTCGCCGCGGCCCTACCAGATGATGCACAGCGAGGAGCCGACCCGGATCGTCGAGTGGTTCACCGAGGAGACCAACAACATGATCGCCCGCAGCTGCGAGCTCTTCCCCGATCGCTTCGCCGGGATGGCGGGACTGCCCCAGAGCCCGTCGACGGCGCCGAGCGACTGGACCCGGGAGATGCGGCGCGCGGTTGAGGAGCTCGGGTGCGTCGGCGTGCTGCTCAACCCGGACCCGATGGAGGGTCAGGGCCCGCCGCTGCCCCCGCTCGGCGATCGCTACTGGTATCCGGTCTACGAGGCGCTCTGCGGGCTCGGGGTCCCGGCGCTCGTCCACTCGGCCGGCTGCCGCCCCCCCGCACGCGAGAACTACAGCCTTCACTTCATTCTCGAGGAGACGATCGCGGTCACGAGCCTGCTCGCGTCCGATGTGGCCACGGACTTCCCGGACCTGCAGCTGATCATCTCCCACGCCGGCGGCGCGGTCCCCTACCAGGTCGGTCGGTTCATGGCGGGCGCCGCGCGCAACCCGAGCGGCGAGACCTACATCGACCGCATGCGCACCCTGTGGTTCGACACGTGCCTGTACACGAAGGATGCGATCGAGCTGCTGTTCAAGACCGTCGGAGTCGATCGCTGCCTGTTCGGGTCGGAGAAGCCCGGCACCGGTTCGGTGCGAAACCCCGCCAACGGCCGTTGGTTCGATGACATCAAGATCCTCATCGAGGAGATCGACTGGCTCACCGACGCCGACCGCGACGCGATCTACGAGCAGAACGCGAGGTCGCTGTTCAAGCTCCCCGCCGGCCGCTCGGAGGCGGTCCGCGGCCATAGCCCGCAGTGATCATCCACCGGACCAGAAGGCATTGGCACTCTCATCCGACGCTGACTAGGGTGACCGAGTTACTGGTGCAGGAAAGAACTCGCATTCGAGCTTGAGGCGCGGGAGAACGGAGCACACACGTTGGCTGAACTGGTGATGGGCATTGCAATGTCGCACGGTCCGATGGTCGTGTCGGAGGTGCCGACGTGGTTGAAGATCGCGGAGATGGACCAGTACTCCACCCTCCTGGTCGACACCTCCGGCACGCCGGTCACTTTCGAGGAGCTGCAGAAGGCCAGCGGAGAGCGCTACGCGGAGTACGCGACCGAGGAGCGGTTCCGCACCCAGCGGGAGCTCGTCACCTCCTCGATCGAGCGGCTGCGCGATGAGGTCAAGCAGGCGGAGATCGACCTGGTCGTCGTCATCGGCGACGACCAGTGGGAGCTCTTCGGCGACGACTACGTGCCCACGCTCGCCGTCTACACCGGCGAGATGCTGGAGTTCACGACTGCGGGCAAGCGCGGTCGCTACGGGGCCCGGGTCGGCGGCCTCGACGACGTCCACGCCGGCTACGGGATGGACGCTCGCCACCGCTGGCCCGGACACCAGGCGTTCGCGCTGCACGCGATCGGCGGGCTGATCGAGCGCGGCTTCGATCCGGCGACGATCAATGAGCCGACCGCGCCGTCCGGTCTCGGCCACGCGTTCGGGGTGGTCGAGTGCCAGCTCATGCAACTGCCCGGCGCGCTCCCGCTCGTCCCGATCGTGGTCAACACCTACTGGCCGCCGAACCAGATGCCGCCCGCCCGCTGCTGGGATCTCGGCACGGCGCTCCGCGAGGTGATCGACAGCTTCCCGGAGGATCTCAAGGTCGCGATCGTGGCCTCCGGGGGCCTCAGCCACTTCGTCACCGACGAGAAGCTCGACATGCAGACGCTCGAGCCGCTGCGCGCCGGCAACCCGAGGGGCCTGCTCGACCTGCCGGTCCATCTCCTCAACTCGGGCAACTCGGAGATCCGCAACTGGATCTCGCTCGCGGCCTGCTGTGAGGACCTGTCGTTCGCCTGGGACGAGTACACGCCCGTGTACCGGACGGCGAGCGGGACCGGGTGCGGGATGGCGTTCGCCCGCTGGGGCGACGTCCCTCAGGCCGCCTGACGACGGGGAACCGGTGCGACCGGAGTCGTCACTGCACGGGCTGGATGCGGCGACCATCCACGAGGCCTACGGTCGCCGCGGAGCGCTGCCCTCGGCGATCAAGCCGGTCGACGCGGGCTTCACCGTCTGCGCGCCCGCGTTCACGGTCGACTGCCCTGCCGGCGACAACCTGTGGATCCATCACGCGGTGTACGCCGCGCAGCCGTACGACGTCCTCGTCGTCCACACCCGGGGAGAGCGCGAGGCGGGGTACTGGGGCGAGATCCTCAGCCGCGCCGCGATCGCCCGGGAGCTCTCCGGCCTCGTCATCGACGGCGGCGTGCGCGACGTCGACCGTCTCGTCGAGATGGGACTCCCGGTGTTCGCCGCGAACGTCTGCATCGGCGGGACCGCGAAGGACCCCGCTGCCGGCGGTCGCCTCGGCGAGGCGATCGTCCTCGGAGGGACGGTGGTGCGGACCGGCGACATCGTCGTCGGCGATCGTGACGGGATCGTGGTGATCGCCGCCGACGAGGTCGAGCGGGTCGCCGCCGCCGCGCACGAGCGATTCCAGAAGGAGCAGGAGATCCTCACGCGCCTCGAGCGCGGCGAGACGACGCTCGACATCTACGACCTTCCCGCGCTCGCCTGATGAGCTCCAGCCCGCTCGACCGGCTCCGGGCGCTCGACGCCTGCGCGGTGTCGGACGCCTTGGAGCACAGCGGCTATCCGCAGGCGGTCGTCGGCCTGCACCCGGTGACCGCGCCCCGCGTGATCATCGGTCGAGCGGTGACGGTGAGGCTCGGGCCGGCCGAGGGCACTAAACCCACGCGCCATCTGTGCACCGCCGCGGTCGACGCTTCGGGGCCGGGCGACGTCATCGTCATCGCCAACGACGGGCGAGTCGACTGCGCCAGTTGGGGCGGGCTGCTCTCGAAGGCGGCGTCGTTGCGGGGCGTCGAGGGGGTCGTCATCGACGGCGCGTGCCGGGACGTGCCCGAGGCGGTCGAGCTCGAGCTCGCGGTGTACGGACGGGCGGCGGTCGCGGTGACCGCGCGCGGCCGCGCGGTCGAGCGCGCGTGGAACGAGCCGGTGCAGATCGCCGGGACGACGGTGGCACCGGGCGACCTGGTGATCGCGGACGGAAGCGGCGTCGCGTTCGTGCCACAGGCGGCGCGGGACGAGGTGCTCGCCGCGGCCGAGCAGATCGCCGCGCGTGAGGTGGCGATGGCCCGGGCGCTCACGCGGGGCGCGCCGATCTCCGAGGTGATGGGCGCCGATTACGAGACCCTGCTCCCCCGTGGCTGACGAGCAGCTCTCGCAGCTCGCGGCCCTCACCACGCCGGGGGTGAGTGACGCTCTCGACAGGTGCGGGATTCCCGGCCAGTGCGAGGGGATCATGGGACTTGATCGCTCGTTCCGGCTCGTCGGTCGTGCGTGGACGCTCCGCTACGGAACGGTCGGCGAGGACCCCGGCACCGTCGGCGACTATATCGACGACCTCGGTTCGGGACAGGTCGTCGTGCTCGACAACCAGGGACGCCGCGACGCGACCGTCTGGGGTGATCTGCTGACCACTGTGGCGGCCGGCCGGCGCGTCGCGGGGACGGTCATCGACGGGGTCTGCCGCGACGTCGATCGCAGCATCGAGCTCGGCTACCCGATCTTCAGCCGCGGCAACTGGATGCGGACCGGCAAGGACCGCGTTCGGGTGGAGGAGATCGGCGGCCCTGTCTCGATCGGCGGCATCCGCGTCGAGCCCGGCGACCTGCTGCTCGGCGACGGCGACGGGATCGTCGTCATCCCGGCCGCGCGCGCGGAGGTGGTCATCGCCGCGGCGGTCGAGATCGAGGACGCCGAACGCGTGATCCGAGACGCGATCACCGGCGGAGCCACCCTGCGCGGCGCGCGGGAGGCGGTCGGTTATCACCTCCTGCAGCGCCGGCCCCCCGCGCCCCCGACGCCGAAGCACGAGGAGCTGCAGTCGTGACGCGCTCCGTCAATTACATAGCGCCAGACACATAGGAAAGAGTGAATCGACCATGGCCTACAAGCTGATCTCGCAGCTGCACCACGTGGAGCTGTTCAGCGCCAAGCCGGAGGAGAGTGTCACGTTCTTCAAGGACGTCCTCGGGCTGCAGGAGAGCGCCCGCGACGACAACTCCGTCTACCTTCGGGCGTGGGGCGAGTTCTTCCATCACAGCCTGAAGATCACCGCGGGCCCCGGCCCGGGCCTCGGGCACGCGGCCTGGCGGACCGACGGCCCGGCCGAGCTCGACGACGCCGCCATGGCGCTCGAGAAGGCGGGAATCGAGGGTCGTTGGATCGACGGCGATGTCGGCCATGGTCGCGCCTACCAGTTCTGGACTCCGGGCGGCCACCTCGCGGAGCTCGTCTGGGAGTCCGAGCGCTACGTCGCCCCGCCGGAGCTGAAGAGCAGCTTCCCGAACCGGCCGCAGCGACAGGTAACGCATGGTGCTCCGGTCCGCAGGATCGACCACGTGACGACGGTGTCGACGAAGCTGATGGAGGATGTGTCGACGTTCCGGGACGTCCTGGGGTTCAGGTTCATGGAGGGAACGATGGGTCCCCGCGACAGCGTCTTCTTCGCGACCCTCTCCTCCGGGCCCCAGAACCACGATCTGGCGATCGCCGCCGAGCGCCCCGGGGACCCGAGCGTGAAGCCCGGCCGGATGAACCACCTCTGTTACTACTACGACACACGAGAGGACCTGCTGCGCGCGCTCGACATCCTATCCGAGTACGGGTACAAGCTTGAGGCCGGGCCGCTGAAGCACGGGATCGGCGAGCTCTTCTTCGCCTACGTGTTCGAGCCGGGCGGCACCGTCATCGAGCTGCAGACCGGGGGCTACTGGAACTTCATCCCGGACTGGGAGACGGTGTACTGGCCGGACGGGGGCATCGCCGGAGCGAACACCGCGTGGAACGTGAACCAGTTCGCCGTGTTCGGGATGTCGCCGCCGCCGGAGGGCATCGAGCGTCTGCCCGAATCCTCGGCGCCGACCCAGCAGTTCACGGCCCAGGACCGCGAGGCCCAGCTCGTCAGCTGAGACGGTTACGTCTCGCCCGGCAGTTCAACTATCGAGGAGGTTGCTCACGTGGTGGACTCCATAGCATCGGCGCTCAAGCCGATGTACCGCATGCCGGTGTCGTTCGGGCCGAGCGCGGGGCCACGGAACGTTCCGTCGGATGCCTCATACAAGGCCGGCGCGCTGCGGACGGCGTCGATCTCCGTCTCTGCGCTCTCGGACGGGGACGCGCTGTCGGCACTGCTCCCACATGGCTGCGAGCTTGACGGCGAGCCGGTGCTGACGGCGGGGATCACCCGGATGTACGACATCGGCTGGCTCGCCGGCCGCTCGTACAACATCGTCCGGGTCACGCTCCCGGTGCGCTTCCGCGACCAGGGCGAGCTCCTGCGCGGCAGCTTCATGCCGGTTCTGTGGGAGAGCCTTGCCGATCCGATCGTCACTGGTCGTGACGAGCTTGGGCATCCGAAGCTGTGGGCCGAGATCCCCGATCCGGTCGTGAGCGCCGGCGGCGAGGCCGTCTCGGGGAGCTCATCGTGGCTGGGGTTCCCGTTCTTCGAGATCGAGGCGACGGGCCTGCAGGACGCCCCCCCGCCTGCGGCGGGCGGGCCGGGACACGTGCTCACCGCCAAGTACGTGCCCCGCACTGGGGCGTGGGGAGTGCCCGACGTCGACTACCTCACGTACGGAACGGTGCGGCCACCAGACGAGATCGTTGAGCGCCGGCAGGGTGGGGGCCGCTTCGCGTTTTACCCGGCACGCTGGGAGGACATGCCGACGCAGTACACCGTGGTGAGCGCACTCGCCGCGCTGCCCCTGTACGAGTTCCGTTCGGCCAGCTGGGTGATGACGGCGACCGTCGGCGAGCCGATCGGCCTCAATCACAAGATCGTCAGCTGACGAGCGCGCCGTTCTCAGGGCTCGGGCCGGTCGCGCCCGGACGAGCCGGGGTCGTGACCGAACGTCGTCTCGTAGTCGCGCTGCTGGTCGGCCGGGATGAACCGCTCTTCGAGCGCGCGCAGGCCTGGGGTGCCGACGAGCTCAGCGGATGGGGCGCGGCCCCACGGACTCGCACGGGTGCGTGCTGACCACGCCTCGAGCGCCCCGTCACCGTTGGCCTGCAGGTCGTGGAGCAGATCCCAGGCGGCCTGGGCGCCCGCGCTCGCGGCGACGGTCGGGAAGAGGACGGCGCGGGCCCCGGCTGTGGCAAACTCCTCAAGCGGCGGTCGGGAAGTGGACCCGCCCCAGATCGTGATCACCGGCACGCGGAGCGCCGCGCACGCGGTCCGCAGCTGATCGATCGACTCGACCGAGTTGAGCCAGACGAGGTCGGCGCCGCCCTCCTCGGAGTAGGCGACGCACCGCTCGAGAGCGTCCTCGAAGCCGGTTCCCTCGGCGCCGATCGCGTCGCTGCGCGCGCACACGACGAAGCTCGGGTCGAGCTCATCGCGCGCCGCTACCGCGGCGCGGATCTTGCCGGTGGCCTCCGCGAGTGAGATGCAGCGACGGCCGGCGTTGGTGCCCGACTTCTTCGGCGCCTCCTGGTCCTCGATCGAGATCCCGGCGACCCCGGAGCGGACGAACTCTTGGACCGCGTAGGTGACATTGACTGCGTTGCCGTAGCCCGTGTCCGCGTCGACGAGCACCGGGATGTCCGCGCGGGCCGCCACGTGACGGGCGTGGTCGACAACGTCCCGCAGGCCGACGATCCCGCAGTCGGGCACCCCGTAGAGGAACCAGGAGAGCTGCGACCCGGCGAGGAAGAAGAGCTCGAATCCGGCCCGCTGCGCCATCATCGCCCACAGCGGCGTGCACCCGCCGGGCACGGTCATGAGCTCCTCGCGGTGCAGCCGCTCACGCAGCCGCGCGCGCAGGGCGCTTGCGTCGAGGGTCGCCGTCACCGTTGGGGCCCGTCAGCGGACGAGCGCGTCGGCAGCGGTGTGGATGCCGACGAGCAGCGAGCCGCGTTGCTCGGCGGAGAGATGGACGCACCCGTCGAGTAGAGCCTCCAGCGCCGTCGCGAGGGCCTCGGCGCGGTCGGTGGGGTCAGCGCGCCAGGCGACGTGCCGGTCGGGACGGACGAGCACGCCGCCGCTCTTGATGCCGCGGATCGCCGCCCATTCCCCATCGGGGTCGGCGAGCTCACCGCCGATCGCCACCACGGTCAGCGGACACCCGGAGGCGGCCGCGGCCGCCTCCGCGGCGGCCCGCCATTCCGCCGCGGCCGCCGCGTCGACGAACAGGGTGAAGCCGTCGGAGGCGACGAGGTCGACGGTGGAGACACGCTGCCCGTCACGCTGAAGCCACACGTGCGGCACGTGGTGCCCCGGCCGCGCGGTCGGCTCGAAATCGATCGTCGACTCCTCGGGCCCGATCGGCGCGGGGGTGCCGTCGGGGATGACCGCACCGAACGGATAAGCGACGCCGGCCTCGACGTTGAGCTGGCTGAAGTCCTCGGCGTTCGATGCGACGGCTCGGTCGGTCGCCTCGCGCCGCCGCTCTCCCTCGGGGGTGTCGGACAACCACTGCTCGACCTCGCGCCACCCGTCATCCTCCGACATCCCAGGCGCGATACCCATCGCGGCCGCGATCGGTTGGTGCTTGGCGGCGTTGCGCAGCGAGTGGGCGACGTTGAAGGCGGCGACCGGACGGCGCTCAGCCTCGTAGGTGTCAAGCAGCGTATCGCGGGCGTAGCCGCGGATGACCGCCGCGAGCTTCCAGCAGAGGTTGTAGACGTCCTGGACGCCGGTGTTGAGGCCGAGTCCACCCGTTGGCGGGTGACGGTGGGCGGCGTCGCCGACGAGGAAGACCCGGCCGACCCGGAACCGCTCGGCGACGATGCCCTCGTACTGCCAGTGGCTGATCGCCTTGATGTTGGCCTTAAGATCGGCGATCCCGAGCCGGCGGCGCAGCATCGGCACGATCTCGTCCGCTGGCGTGTCGCGATTCATTCCCACGACCCCGACCAGCCACTCCTCGGACTCGTTGGCCCAGTGATCGGGGCCGAGCGCCTGGAGCGCGCACTGGCCGGACGGCGAGAGGATGTAGGTGAGGAGCGCCCGCTCGTCGGCGTAGTCACTGAGGTCGGCCTCGAGGTACAGGCTCGTGATCTCCCGAATCGCCCGTGCGCCCTCCATCCCGACACCGAGCTTGGCGGTGCAGACGCGACCACCGTCGGCGGCCACCACGTACCGCGCGCGGACGGTGTAGGCCTCGCCGCTGTCGCGGTCGGTCGCGGTGACGGTGACGCCGTCGTCGTCGGGCGCGAGGTCGACGACTTCCTGGCGCGCCCGGATCCGGCCCGGGCTGCGCGCGGCGGCATGCTGCCAGAGCAGCGTGTCGAGCCGCACCTGCGGCAGGTTGGCGAACGGGCGCGGGCTCGCGAGAGCGTAGCGCTCGCGGTCGGCGCCTCCGCCCCACGCCGACAGCTGGCCGATCTTGGCGCGACGGCCGACGCCCTCCCCGCCGAGCGAGGTGTACCAGGCGACCCGGTGCCAGCGCTCCTCGGGAGGGGACCGGCGGTAGATGTCCTCGGCGACGCCGACGTCGTGAAAGATCTCCATCGTGCGCACGTTCAGCAGGTGTGCGCGCGGGAAGTGGGCGGAGAAGTCCCGTCGCTCGAGCAGGAAGAAGTCGACCCCGGCCTTCTCGAGCAGGAGCGCGGCCGTCAGACCCGACGGTCCGCCGCCGACGATGAGAACGGTGGTCCGCTCCCTCACCTCGCCCTGCGGCTTGGCTGAGTCCCGTATGTCCACCACCGCGAGCGACTGTAGAGACCAGTGATCCCCGTGACCAATGCTTTCTGATCACGCTGTGGATCACCGCGCGTTATCACCCGGAGGAGCCGACGAGGGGGCGCTCGAACCGCTCCTCTGCAACTGGGAGGAGCGTCTGCAGGGTCTCCCGGAACGAGCGCAGAGCGACCGACTCGTTGGTGGTGCGGTACGCGAACGCGAGCTCGACCTCGACGTCCCTACGGGTGAGCGGACGGAACGCCACCCCCTGCCACGGGTACCGGATGCTCGACTCGGGGACGATCGTCACCCCGACGCCGGCGGAGACCATCCCGAACCTCGCCGCCGGGGTGGTCCCCTCCTCGATCACGTGCGGGGTGAAACCGTAGCTCTGGCAGACGGCGAGCCCATGGTCGAAGGAGACCGGAGCGGCGGTGCGAGAGACGAGGACAAACGTCTCATCGGCGCAGTTCGCGAGGTCGACGACGCTCTCGGCGGCGAGCGGATGATCCTCCGCGAGGCCGACGACGTACGCTTCGCGGGAGACCGTGATGAAGCGGATGAGCTCGTCATGGCCCGAGGGGCGGACGAAGCCGGCGTCGAGCCGGCCCTGCTGGAGCTCCCCCAGCTGGATCGCGCTCGGGAGCTCCTGGAGGACGAAGCGGACGTCGGGGTAGCGGCGGCGGTACTCCCGCAGGACGGGCGGCAGGAAGCTGAACATCGCCTGCCCGATGAAGCCGATGTCGAGGCTGCCGATGGCGCCGCTCGCGGTCATCTTCGCCGTGCGTGCGGCGTGATCGACCCGCTGCAGGATGTCCCGGGCCTCGGCGAAGAACACCTTGCCGGCCGGCGTGAATTCGATCCGGTGCTTAGTGCGGGTGAACAGCTCCACGCCGAGCTCCCGCTCGAGGGCGGCGATCTGCTTGCTGAGAGCCGGCTGTACGACGTGCACTTGCTGCGCTGCTCGGCCGAAATGCATGTTCTCGGCCACCGCGACGAAATACCGAAGGTGGCGAAGCTCCACTACGGACCCTTCCCTTCTCACGAGGCGGGGATCACGGCCGCGGGGCGCGGTGTCGCGATCCCTACGCCGAGGCAGTCTAACTCCGGTGGGTTGGCGAGGAGCCGGATGCCCGCTCCGGCGGGCACCCGGCCCGGGGTCACGGGTACCGGGGGATCTCGTTGTTGACGGTCACCCACTGGGTGTCGGTGAACGCTTCGATGTTCCAGTCGCCGCCGAACCGCGAGCCGCTGCCCGAGGAGCCGACGCCGCCGAACGGCGCGACGGGGTCGTCGCCGATCGTCTGGTCGTTGATGTGGACCATGCCGCTTGGGATGCGGTTGGCGAGCTCGAGGCCGGCCATCACGTCCCGGGTGAGGATGCCGAGCGACAGCCCGTACTCGGTGTCGCCGGCGAGCGCCGCCGCCTCGTCGAGGCTCGAGAAGCGGATCACCGGTGCGACCGGGCCGAACACCTCCGAGGCGTAGACCGGGCTGTCGGGACCGACGCGGTCGAGCACCGTCGGGCGGTAGAAGAGCCCGTCGTACTCACCGCCGGTGGCGAGCGTCGCTCCGGCGTCGACGCTCGCGGTCACCAGGCCGTGGACGCGGTCGCGCTGGCCCTCGTCGATCATCGGGCCGAGCTCGACGCGGTCGATATTGGGGTTGCCGACCGACAGGCCGGCGGCCTTCTCGGCGAGGCGGCCGACGAACTCGTCGGCGATCTCCGATGCGACGATGTGCCGACCGACGGTCATGCAGATCTGGCCCTGGTGGCGGAAAGCGCCGAACGCGGCCGCGTTGACCGAGCGCTCAAGGTCGGCGTCGCCGAGCACGACGAGCGCGTTGTTGCCGCCGAGCTCGAGGTGGGCGCGCTTGAAGTGGCGAGCGGCTGCCTCACCGACCTTGCGGCCGGCCTCGGTTGAGCCGGTGAACGAGATGACTCGCACTTGGGCAGCGGCGATCAGCGCCTGCCCGACGTCGGCGCCCCCCGGCAGGACGTGGAGCAGCCCCCCCGGCAGGCCAGCCTCCTCGAACACGTGGGCGAAGAGCACGCCGCCGGTGACCGCCGTGCGCAGGTCCGGCTTGAGCAGAACAGCGTTGCCGAGAGCGAGCGCCGGTGCGACCGAGCGGATGCCGAGCCCGAGCGGGAAGTTGAACGGGGTGATGACGGCCACGACGCCGACGGGCAAATGGCGCGCCATGCTGAGGTCCGCGCGCGAGCTCTGCAGCAGCGAACCGTACGGCCGGGAGGAGAGCGCCGCCGACTCCAGGCACTCGTGGCTCGCCATCGTCGTCTCGGCCCGCGCCTTAAGTGGCACCCCGCCAGTCTCGCGGACGATGATCGACTCGAACTCCGAGGCATGCTGCGCCCACAGATCGGCGGCCCGGCGCAGCACCGCGGCACGCTCCTCGTGGCCGGTCGCCGCCCACTCGCGCTGCGCCGCGGCAGCGCGCTCGGCGGAGC
>JBAPXO010000820.1:0-2463 GCA_049284255.1 Solirubrobacteraceae bacterium
CGAGCGGCGCGCGCGAGATGAGGTCGAGCAAGCCGTGGAGTTCGCCCGCGCCAGCCCACCGGCGCGACCGGCCGTCGCCGCGGACGCGGTCTACACGACCCCTGGCACCGTGGGCTGATCGCCATGGCCGAGACCGAGACCACGTTCGTCAAGGCCGTCAACGACACCTTGGCGAGAGCCATGCGCGCCGACGAGACCGTCATCGTGCTCGGCGAGGATGTGGCCGAGGGTGGGCCCTATCTGGCAACCGCCGGGCTGGCTGAGGAGTTCGGGACCGACCGGGTGCTCAACACGCCGATCAGCGAGGGCGCGGTCTGCGGGGTCGCGATCGGCGCCGCCCAAGCCGGCCTGCGGCCGGTGGTGGAGATCATGTTCATCGACTTCATCACCCTGGCGCTCGATCAGCTGGTCAACCAGGCGGCCAAGGCGCACTTCATGTCAGGCGGCCAGCTCTCGGTGCCGATGGTGCTCCGTACCCAGGGCGGCGCCGGGGGCCGTGCGGGAGCCCAGCACTCCCAGAGCCTCGAGGCGTGGCTGGCTCACGTGCCCGGGCTCAAAGTGGTGATGCCGAGCAACGCAGCCGACGCCGCCGGACTGCTGGCCAGCGCGATCGCCGACCCCGACCCGGTCGTCTTCGTTGAGAACAAATCGCTCTACTTCCGGCGCGAGCCGGTTTCGGATCAGCCCGCGCCCGTGCCTCTGGGCAGCGCGCAACAGCTCCGGGAGGGGCACGACGTGACGATCGTCGCCCTGTCGCGGCTCGTTGGCGAGGCACTGGTCGCCGCCGATCGTCTGGCCGCGGAGGGCATCTCGGTCGAAGTGATCGACCCGCGGACGCTGGTCCCGCTTGATCTCGCGCCGATCGCGGCCTCCTTGCGCAAGACCGGGCGAGCGGTCGTTGCCCACGAGGCGGTCCGGACCGGGGGGTTCGGCGCGGAGCTGACCGCCCAGCTCCAGGCGGCCGCCTTCGACTGCCTGGAGGCCCCGATCCAGCGCGTCGGCGCTCCTTTCATGCCGGTCCCGTTGAGCCCGTCTCTGGAGGACGCCTACCGTCCGGGAAGCGAGGAGATCTACCTCGCGGCCCGCGCCGCACTCGACTGGGATCAACCACCCGGTGATCATGGCGGAGCCGCGCGATGAGCTCAGACGGGCTCGGGCTCGGGCTCAGGCGGGAGCGCGATCAGCGAGACCCCAGGGACCTGGTCGACCATGTCACGGTGGCGGAGGACGATCTCCAGGTTGCGCAGGGCCAGCAGCGCGTGCTCGCGTGCTACAGCCTCGGCGCGGGCCCCATCCCGCTGTTCGATCGCCCCGATGAGTGCGCTGTGCTGGTAGTGAGCGATGACCAGCACCTCACGCGAGGCCGCCAGCAGCGACTCGGTGAACACGAGTGCGGCGCTGGGGCCGGCGAACGGCAGCGAGACGATTCCGTCGAGCGCGCGTTCGAGCATCGGGCTCTTGGCGAGGACCAGCAGCCGGGAGTGGAAGCGCTCGTTGAGCTCGACGTAGTGCTCGAAGGACTGATAGTCGGTTTGGTGGACCTGCTCCTCGATTGCCGCGTTGATCGCGCGCAGCGTGCGCAGGTTGTCTCGGTTGCCGCTTCGCTGGGCGGCAAAACGGGCCGCCGTGCCCTCGAGCACGCCCCGCAACTCGATCGCATCGCGGATGTCGGCCTGGGTGAACTCGCGCACCACGTAGCCGCCGCCGCGCAGCCCGCGCAGCAGGCCCTCGTGCTCGAGCTCGACCAGCGCCAGGCGCAGCGGCGTGCGCGAGACGCCGATCATCTCGACAAGCCTCAGCTCCGACATGCGCTCACCGGGCGCAAATTCCCCACTGAAGATCAGCTCGCGGAGGCGAAGCAGGGCGCGGGTGCTCTGGGTTCGGTTCGCTGGCCTGGCCATCGGAAGCGCCGCCGGCGGACTATTTACCACTCCGTTGCATACAGAAACCTGTCAAACCGACCCTTTTCGTCCTCGTTTAGGGCCTTGTTAGCCCATAGTTGCATACATGAGCGGGTCGAATTAGTATCGCCGGAGCTTGGGGGCCGATCCCCGGGCCGGCGTCACACTCTGAGGAGAGGAGAAGGTCCGTGAGCACCATTCACAACGGCCCGCGCATGCGGTTCGCTCTCGCGCTGCTGGGGGTGGTCGCGCTGATCGCGCTGACCGGCTGCGGCAGCAGCAGTAGCAGTAGTTCGAGCGGGGGCGCGCCGAGTAGCGGCTCCTCGAGCGCCAGCAGCTCGGGCGGCGCCAGCTCGGTGAGCACGTCATCGTGCGGATCCAAGCCGGGCGTCAAGGCCACAGGCTCGCCGATCAAGATCGGGACCATCGACACCCATCAGCCGGGCACCGATTTCACCGACGGGCCGAACATGATCACGGCCTACTTCAACTGCGTCAACGCCAACGGAGGAGTCAACGGCCACCCGCTCAAGCTCTTCGTCCAGCTCGACCAGAGCCAGCC
>JBAPXO010000821.1:0-5133 GCA_049284255.1 Solirubrobacteraceae bacterium
CATCCCCCGGTGCGCCTGCAGAGCGACTGTTTTCGCGCGCGTGGCGCTTCGTCGGAGCGGTAGCGGCGACCGTACCGGTCGCCAGAGCCGAGCCGAGGAACCCAATTCAAAGTCTTCGAATCCTGAGAGTGAATCAGTGAAGGTACGACCCTCGGTCAAGCCGATGTGCGAAAAGTGCAAGATCATCCGTCGCAACGGACGGGTGCTCGTGATCTGTTCAAACCCCCGCCACAAGCAGCGGCAGGGCTAGCCCTGGTCGCCCTCGAGGAGTCCTAATGGCGCGAATTTCCGGGGTCAACATCCCCCTCAACAAGCGGGTCGAGATCGGCCTCACGTACATCTACGGCATCGGGCGCTCGACCTCCAACGAGCTGTTGGCCCAGCTCGGCATCGAGCCCGATCGCAAAGTCCGTGACCTCACCGAGGAGGAAGTCGTCAAGCTCCGTGACCTGATCGACTCAGACGTCACCGTCGAGGGTGACCTGCGCCGGGAGCGCTCGCAGAGCATCAAGCGCCTGCAGGAGATCGGCTGCTATCGCGGGCTGCGCCACCGCCGCGGCCTGCCCGTCCGCGGCCAGAACACCAAAACCAACGCGCGCACGCGTAAGGGTCCCAAGCGCATGCAGGTCGCCGGCAAGAAGAAGGCGGCCAAGAAGTGAGTCCAGCCCCGCGTAGACCTCAGCGCGGCCGTCGCCGCGTTCGCAAGAACATTCCAGTGGGACAGGCCCACATCAAGACTTCGTTCAACAACACGATCGTGTCGCTCACCGACCGTGAGGGCAACGTCATCGCCTGGGAGTCCGCCGGCGGGGCGGGCTTCAAGGGCTCGCGCAAGTCCACGCCGTTCGCGGCGCAGGTCACCGCCGACGCGGCGGCCCGCAAGGGGATCGAGCACGGCCTTCAGAAGGTGGAGGTATTCGTCAAGGGCCCGGGCTCCGGACGCGAGACCGCGATTCGATCGTTGCAGGCCGCTGGCCTCGAGGTGACCGGCGTCAAGGACGTCACGCCCCAGGCCCACAACGGCTGCCGACCGAGAAAGCGCAGGCGCGTCTAGTGCTCCCCACCATGGATACCGTCGGTCTTGTCGGCTGCAAGCCGTCGCCGGCCGACGTCCTCGCTCGCTCGCGTGCCTTCCAGGCACGCCACGCTCGCTGCGTCCTTGGCCCGCTCGGCTTTCGCTCGCCAATCCTCGACGCCACCCATGGCGAGGAGCACTAATGGCTCGTGACACAGGTCCACAGTGCAAGCAATGCCGCCGTGAGGGCCAGAAGCTGTTCCTCAAGGGCGAGCGCTGCCTGACCGACAAGTGCGGCGTCGAGCGTCGCTCCTACCCGCCCGGCGACCATGGCCGTGGTCGCCAGAAGCAGAGCGAGTACCGGGTGCAGCTGCGCGAGAAGCAGAAGGCCCGGCGTTACTACGGCGTGCTCGAGAAGCAGTTCCGGATCTATTACGACAAGGCTTCCCGCCAGCAGGGCGTGACCGGTGAGAACCTGCTGCGGATGCTCGAGTGCCGGTTTGACAACGTGCTCGTGAGGCTTGGCTTCGCCGCTTCACGTCGGCAGGCGCGGCAGCTCATCCTGCACGGCCACTGGACCGTCAACGGGCGCCGGGTGAACATTCCCAGCTACCAGCTGCGCGACAACGACGTGATCGCGATTCACCAGCGCTCGACGGCCGGCCAGGTGATCCGTGATGCCACCGAGCTGACCGGCCAGGTGCCGGCATGGCTGCAGGCCGATCACGACTCGCTGACGGCGAAGGTGCTGCGCAAGCCCGAGCGCCGCGAGATCGCGGCGCCGGTGCAGGAACAGCTCATCGTCGAGCTGTACTCGAAGTAGACCCGCTTTTCATGCCGCCCGGGACCGGATTGTTCGGTGCGGCGCTCAACGCCGCCGCTTTGGCGGCCAGGAACCCACGATGTTAGGACAAGTGATGCTTGACTTCCAAGTCCCCCGAATCTCCAGCGAATCTGCAGATGACACCCGGGGCTCGTTCACAATCGAACCGCTGGACCGGGGCTTCGGCTACACGTTCGGAAACTCATTGAGGCGCGTGCTCCTCTCCTCGTTGGCCGGCGCTGCCGTCACCAGCGTGCGGATCGAGGGGGTGGCCCACGAGTTCTCGACCATCCGCGGAGTCAAGGAAGACGTCACCGACATCGTCTTGAACCTCAAGGGCGTGGTGTGCCGCATGCATTCAGACGCGACCGAAATTGAGGCGCCGCTCGTGGTCACAGGACCCGGTGAGATCACCGCCAAGGACATCGACCTTCCCTCAGGCGTCGAGATCCTCAACCCCGACGCGCACATCGCCACGCTTGAGAAGAAGACCAAGCTCGAGGTCTACCTGACCATCGGGCGCGGTCGCGGATACCGTCCCGCCGAGGAGAACAAGTCGCCCGATCAGCCGATCGGCGTGATCCCGATCGACTCGATCTTCTCGCCGGTTCGTCGCGTCGCCTACAACGTCGAGCAGGCGCGCGTCGGCCAGAAGACCGACTTCGACAAGCTCACGCTGGACATCGAGACCGACGGGTCGATCGACCCCCACGCGGCGCTGCGCGAGGCTGCTGAGATCCTGATCTCGCAGCTCGCCATCTTCACCGACGCCGATCGGGTGGTCGAGCTTCGCGATGTCGGCGCTCCCGGCGCTCTCGATGCCGGCATGGTCGGTGCCGGCCAGGCCGGAGCCAACTCGCGTCCGCCCAACGCCATGGACGACATCCTGATCGAGGAGCTCGAGCTCGGGGTCCGTTCCTACAACTGCCTCAAGCGGGCTGGCATTCAGACCGTCGGCGATCTGGTCTCCAAGACCGAGGGCGAACTCAACGCGATCCCGAACTTCGGCAAGAAGTCGATCGACGAAGTCATCGAGACCCTGCACGCACGCGGGCTCGGATTGCGCGACGATTAGTCAACGGCCATGCGTCATCAGCGTCAGCGATATCAGCTCAGCCGCAGTGCCTCGCACCGCAAGTCGCTGCTCATGAACCTCAGCAAAGAGGTGATCGAGCACGAGCGCATCCAGACGACCGAAGCCAAGGCCAAGGCGGTAAAGCCCGAGGTCGAGAAACTGATCACGCTCGCCAAGCGTGGTGATCTGCACGCTCGCCGCCAGGCTCTGTCCGCCCTCGGGCAGGACAAGTTCACGGTCTACAAGCTGTTCGAGGAGATCGCGCCGCGCTACACCGAGCGGCCCGGCGGCTATACGCGGATCCTGAAGCTGGGGCCGCGCCGGTCGGACTCGACCGAGATGGTCCTCCTCGAATTGGTTTAGGGCACGGCCGTGCGGCGGGCCGGGCTGGATGCACGGCCGTGGTGACTGCTGACGCCATCGGAGCGGTCTTCCGGAATCGATGAGCGGAGATCGCGTCAGCCAAGAGCCGGATGCGGTTACACGAACCGCCGCGACACCGGTCTCCCGACTGCTGATCGAATACGACGGGACGGACTTCTACGGCTGGGCTCGCCAGCCCGGTCGGCGCACCGTGCAGGACGAGCTCGAGCGGGCGCTGGCGATCGTGCTCCGTCGCGAGCGCGTGCCGCTGACCGTGGCTGGGCGAACCGACGCCGGCGTGCACGCAACCGGGCAGGTTGCCAGCTACGCCGGAGAACCGGTGCGCAGCGAGTCCATCAACGCCTTGCTCCCTTACGACGTGGCCGTCGTCGAGTGCGTCGCCGACTCTGCCGGCTTCGATGCCCGGCGCGATGCCACCAGTCGTGTCTACTGCTACCGCGTGCTCACCCGCCGCTCCCGCAGCCCCTACGAGCGCAGATGGGCGCTGCACTGGCCTCACCACCTAGAGCTCGAGCCCTTGCGAACGTGCGCGAGCGTGCTGGTGGGCACCCACGACTTCACTGCCTTCACGCCGACCCAATCTGCTCACGTTCGCTTCTCCCGCGAAGTGTTCGCCGCGAGCTGGCGCGAGCTGTCGGACGGGATGCTCGAGTTCTGGATCGAGGCCGACTCGTTCATGCGCAACATGAACCGCGTACTCGTCGGGACGATGCTCGAGGTGGCGGGCGGTCGGCGCACTGCGGCCGGATTCGCCGAGCTCCTGGAGGGGCGTCCGCGCTCAGAGGCTGGAAGGACTGCTCCCGCCCACGGTCTTGCGCTCGCGGGCGTCGGCTACGAGGGGCAAAAAATGGTGCCCGCAATTTGAGGTTCCTAACCAGAACTGGACGAATGTTCTATAGAAGGCTATGGGCCTGGAACATAAGCTTTGATCACGTTGGGGCGCAGGCGGTTTGGGGGTGGTCGCGGCCCGAGCCCGTGATGAGAGTCAGGGTTCGGGCCGCGGCAACCGCGCCCCAGCGTTTCCACGCGGCGTCCGGTAGCGACATAGCATTGGTCTGAGTGCGCGTCCTACTGACCAACGACGACGGGATTCAGGCTGACGGCCTGCAGGCTCTGCGGCGCGCCCTGGCGGCGCTGCCGACGGTGGAGCTGGCGGTTATCGCCCCCGACGGCAACCGCTCGGCGATGGCAAGATCGATCACCACCCGGCGGCCGCTCTGGGTCGAGGAGGTCGACTTCGACGACGGGTCGGTCGGCTACGCGACCGACGGCACGCCGGTGGACTGCGTGCGGCTGGCCAACCTCGGGCTCGTCGAGGGCTTCAAGGCCGAGCTCGTGGTCTCGGGCATCAATCATGGCTCCAATCTGGGTGACGACATCACCTACTCGGGGACGGTCGCGGCCGCCTTTGAGGCGATCGTGCTCGGGCTGCCGGGAATCGCCGTGTCCCAGCAGTCGGTCTCACGAGAGCTCGACTTCAGGGCGGGCATGGGGTTTGACTTCACCGCCGCCGCCGAGTTCACCGCGCGGCTGGTCGCCGAGCTCGAGGACGTGCCCCTGCCGGTGGGGACACTGCTCAATGTCAACGTCCCCGGGGCGCCACCGGAGGGCGTCTCGGTCGCCAAGCTCGGCAAGCGGATCTACCGAGACGAGCTCGCCCTGGTCGACGAGAGCGCGGGTGGGCGGCGCCAGTACCGGATCTACGGCGACGCGAGCTACGCGCGCGAGGATCCCGACACCGACCTGGCAGCCGTGGCCGACGGCCGGATCGCCGTGACGCCGATCCACTTCGACCTGACCGACCGAGATGGCATGAGCGCACTGGCGCGCTATGAC
>JBAPXO010000822.1:0-2727 GCA_049284255.1 Solirubrobacteraceae bacterium
GTCGATGAACATCAGGCAGTCCTTGCCGATCCCGGCGAGGATGCCACGCATCGCCACCAGCGATCCCAGGGCATCGCCGTCGGGGTTCTCGTGGGCTACGACTACGAGCTTGTCGGCGGCGCGCAGCTCGTCGAGTACGTGGTCGCGGTCCGAGCGATCGCCGTTATGACTTGTCGGCATCGCTATCGGTGGATTGCAGCAGGCTGGAGATCCTCATTCCGCGGTCGACCGAGTCGTCGTATTCGAAGGTCAGTGAGGGCGTGTGCTTGAGCGACAGTTCGGTCGCTACCCGCCGCTGCAGGAAGCCATGCGCCGAACGTAATCCTGCGAGGCTCGCCTCGCGTTCGGGCTCGGTGCCGAGAACGCTCACGTAGACGCGGGCGTGGCGCAGATCGGGGCTGGTCTTGATTCCGGTGACAGTCACGAAACCTACTCGTGGATCCTTGAGATCGGTGGCGATGGCGTCGGATAGGACCGCTCTCATGGCCTCGTCCACGCGCCGCATCCTCGGTCCGGGCATCCTACCCTCCGCACGCTTGTTCGCGCTGCGCGCGCATCGGCGCGGCGCATATCGGCGGGGGGAGCATCATCCGCGGAGATCCTCGACGGAGGCGAGCAGCCTTTCCACGCGCGCTCCGTCCGGGCAGCGAGCCAGGACCCAGCGCTCGACCTCGTCCGCGGCCGCGCTCAGGCGGCTCAGCGAGCCCCCGGTCAGCGATGCCGTCAGGGTGGCGCGCTGCCACAGATCCTGATGGCCGGTCTCGGCGACCGCGGCGCCCAGGCGTCCATGGAGCTGAGCCTTGATCGAGGACAGCTCCTTGCGCTTGCCCTTCAGGCTGCCGGCGGTTGGGAAGTGAAGCTCTATCACCAGCACCGCGACGAATCCGTCGCCCGCCACGACCGCTCTAGCTGAGCTCGCGCTCGACCTGACGGGTCGCGTAGGTCTCGAGCACGTCGCCTTCCTTGACGTCGGCGTAGTCGCGCAACACGATGCCGCAGTCAAAGCCCGAAGCCACTTCTCGCACGTCCTCGGTCAGGCGCCGCAGGCTCGCGATCTCGCCGTCGTAGATCACCGTGCCGTCGCGGACCAGGCGCACCTTGGAACCGCGCTGGATGCGCCCCTCGGTCACGTGCGAGCCGGCGATCGTCCCGACCCGCGAGGCGCGGAAGATTTGCCGGACCTCGGCGCTCCCGAGAGCCTCCTCGACCTCCTCGGGGGCGAGCATGCCCTGCATGGCCGAGCGCAGCTCGTCGATCGCCCGGTAGATGACCGAGTAGTGACGGATCTCGACGCCCTCGCGCTCGGCGGCCGCTCGGGCGTCGCCGACGGGGCGCACGTTGAAGGCCAGGATGACGGCATCAGACGCCGCCGCCAGCATGACGTCGGACTCGGTGACCGCGCCCACGGCACGGCGGATGACGTTGACTGACACCTCGTCCTGGGGCAGCTTGGCGACCTCGTCCTCGATCGCCTCCAGCGACCCGGCGACGTCGGCCTTGAGCAAGAGGTTGAGCTCGGCGAGGTCAGACCCGAAGATGTTCTCCAGCGAAACGCGCTTGCCGCTGCCCACCCGGGCCAGCGACTCCGCCTTCAGCCGGGTGGCGCGCTCCCCCGCCAGCTGACGGGCGCGCCGGTC
This sequence comes from Solirubrobacteraceae bacterium, assembly GCA_049284255.1. Taxonomy (GTDB): domain Bacteria; phylum Actinomycetota; class Thermoleophilia; order Solirubrobacterales; family Solirubrobacteraceae; genus Palsa-465. The sequence continues at coordinate 1,638 of JBAPXO010000822.1, forward strand.
GTGCTCGACGGCGCGGACGTGCTCGCCGGCCTCGGGGACGCCGTCGAAGCCGAGGACCTCGACGGGCTCGCCGGGCAGCGCCTGACCGATCCGGTTGCCCAAGAAGTCGTGCATGGCACGGACCCGGCCCCACTGGGCGCCGGCCACGAGGGCGTCGCCGACCTCGAGCGTGCCGCGGTTGACGAGGATCGTGACCACGGGGCCGCGACCGGGGTCGAGCTTTGACTCGATCACGGATCCCGAGGCGGCGGCGTCGGGGTTGGCCTTGAGCTCCTCGACCTCGGCCATGACGATGATCGTGTCGAGTAGGTCGTCGAGGCCCTGTCGGGTCTTGGCCGAGACGTCGACGAACTCGGTGTCTCCGCCCCACTCGACGGGCTGCAACCCCAGCGAGGTCATCTCGGTACGGACGCGGTCGGGCTGGGCGCCCTCCGTGTCGACCTTGTTGACGGCGACGAGCATCGGCACGCCGGCCTCCTTGGCGTGATCGACGGCCTCCTGCGTCTGGGGCTTCACGCCGTCGTCGGCAGCGACCACGATCACGGCGATGTCGGTCACCTTGGCCCCGCGGGCACGCATGGCGGTGAACGCCTCATGGCCGGGAGTGTCGAGGAAGGTGACGGGGTGGTTGTCGTGGCGGACCTGGTACGCCCCGATGTGCTGGGTGATCCCGCCCGCCTCTCCGGCCGCCACCTGGGTCTCGCGGATCGCGTCCAGGAGCGAGGTCTTGCCGTGGTCGACGTGGCCCATGATCGTCACCACGGGGGCACGTTCGACGAGATCTTCGGCGGCGTCGGCGAACACGGGGTCGGCGATCTCCTCGTCCTCGGAGTGGACGATCTCGACCTCCTTGTTGAGCTCGCCGGCGAGAACCTGAATCGTGTCGTCTGACAGCGTCTGGGTGAGCGTTCGCATCTCGCCCAAGCCCATCAATTTCTTGATGATCTCCGACGTCGAGACGTTGAGGTACTCCGAGACATCCTTGACGGTGGAGCCGGAGTTGATCTGGACCGCCGAGGGGTCGGTGGGAACGGGACGCGTGGGCCGCGACTCGGCCTCTTCGTCATAGACGCCGCGGCGGCGACGGCCG
>JBAPXO010000823.1:0-4131 GCA_049284255.1 Solirubrobacteraceae bacterium
GACCCAGGTCGCTCCCGGTCCCGCCTTGGGCGCCCACGCCGGGCAACAGGAAGACGGCGCTCGGCATCGCGGCGCGCAGGGATTCGAGCTGCTCCGACGCCGTCGCGCCGACCACGGCGCCGACATCGGCCAGCCCAGACTCGATTCCCGGGCGGCCGAGCTCGTCGACAAGGCCGGCCACTGCGTGGCTCACCGATCCCCCCGCGCTGAGCTCTTGATCCTGGACATCGGCGGCGCCGGGGTTCGAGGTGCGCACAAGCACGAAGACCGCGCCTCCACTGGACCGCGCGGCGTCGACCAAGGGCACGAGCGAGTCGCGCCCCAACAGCGGGTTGACGGTGAGGGCATCGGCGCCGATCCCAGGTACGTGCCCGAAGGGCGTGGGCGTGCCTGCGAAGAAGGCCTGGCCGTAGGCCCGGGCGGTGATGTCCACGTCGCCCCGCTTGGCGTCGGCGATCACGATCAGTCCGCGTTGCCGAGCATCGCTTACGACCTCATCCAGGGCCGCCCAACCGGGAGCCCCGAGGCGCTCGAAGCACGCAACCTGTGGCTTGACCGCCACACACTGGTCACCGGCGGCCTCGAGCACCAGTCGGCAATGCGCCGCGACCGCCCGGCCGGCGCGCCGCGCCGCCAGGTTGCGATCCAAGCCGCCATCCGCTCCGCTAGGGGTGGCGGCGTCGGCGCCGGCGACCCAATCGCCCTGGCCGGTCCCGCCGCCGGCCCCCTGGTCCACGAGCTCAAGCGCCCGTGGCCAGAGCCGCGCGGGATCGGGATCCAGCCCGAGGACGATCTGTGAACGGCGTCCTCGGACTCGGCTCGCGAGCCGATCGCCGAAGCTGCCGTTCTCGACAGGCGCTCTGTCGATCGCTACTTGACGGCCTTCTTCAGCGCCGCGCCCGCGGTGAACTTGGGGACCTTGGAAGCGGCGATGTTGATCTTCTCGCCGGTTGCGGGATTGCGGCCCTCGCGCGCGCTGCGCTGCGAGACGCTGAACTTGCCAAATCCCGAGAACACGACGTCGCTGCCGCGCTTGAGCGCGCCCTCGATCGTCTCCAGCATTGCATCCACCGCATCGCCGGCGTCCTTCTTACTCAGACCGGAACGGTCGGCTACCTGGTCCACGAATTCAGACTTCGTCACTTGCTCCTCCTTCACAGGTGGTGGGAAACGTCGAACCTAACACGGTCGGCGGACAGCCAACGGCCAACCGCAAGACCGCGTCACTGCATTCTTGCCATGAGCCGAGGGGCCGTACCTAACTCCGCAGCTTCTTATCCGCAATTTGCGGGAATCGGTGGACGATTCTTCCGCCTTAGCCCATCTCACCGAATTAATGTCTGACGAGTGAGTAGCGGGCTCGCCGGAGCGGGTCGGGGACGAGGGTGCGCGCAGCCATCCCCCCGGGCGGCCAGAATACCCGCCGTGGATCTCGCCCGAGTCGCATGGCTCGCCACGGTGATCGCCTGTCTGATCGCCGCCGTCATCCTCCTCCTGGAGGGCTACTACGGCTACGCCGGAGTCACCTTCGCGGTCGCCCTCTCGGCGGCCATCAACCTGTAGAAGCGCCTCCGACACCCGATCGCGGCGTGCTCAGCACCTCTCCGGGCCGGACCCGATCCTCGGGCTCGAGGTGGATCAGGACATCGGCGCCAGTCAGCCTTGACCCGATCAGATCCTGGAGCGCATGGGCGATGCGGTGGGCATCCTCGAGCGAGGTGCCGGCGCGGAACTGCACGTGCAGGTCGACGTACCGCCGCGATCCCGCACGTCGCGTTCGCAGCTCGTGATAGCCGACCACGCCCTCATCGGCGAATCCTGCGATCGCCTCTCGGATCGCCTCCACCTCCCCGCCGGGCAAAGATTCGTCGACCAGAACGCGGGAGGACTGCAAGAGCAGCGCCACCCCCGTCCTCACCACCACGACCGCCACGCACAGAGCGACGACCGGATCGATCCACTGCGCCCCGGTGACGGCTACGAGGATCAGACCCACCAGCACCGTCGCCGAGGTCAGGGCATCGGTAGCCAGGTGCGCGGCGTCTCCGGCGAGCGCTGGCGAGTCGGTCTCCCGGGCCGCCCGCGCCAGGCGCACCGAGACCACGAGGTTGGCGACCAGCGAGACCGCGATCACCGCGATGCCAATCCCGACCGTCTGCACCTGCCCGTGGTTGATGAGATGGCGAATGGCCTCGAAGGCGATCGCCGCCGAGCCGATAAGGATCAGGATCCCCTCGATCGCCGCGGCCAGGTTCTCGATCTTCTCGTGACCGTAGCGGTGGCTCTCGTCGGCGGGCTCGTCGGCCTTGCGGACCGAGAAAAAGGCCACGATGGACGCCACGAGGTCGATGCTCGAATGCACCGCCTCGGTCAAGATGGCCACCGATCCGGTGATCGTGCCGGCGATCACCTTGAGCAGGATCAGCGTCGAGTTGGAGAGCACCGACAACGCCGCGGTGCGTGTCTTGATCTGGCCGTCGCGATCACGGGGGGCCCCCGCTGCTCCGATCGCCATCACCCGGCCTCCGTCAACCATCTCACCCACTCGGAGGCCGCGACTCCACGGTGGCTGATCGCGTCCTTCTCCTCGTCGGAGAGCTCGGCCATGGTGCGCCCGCCGAAGTCGCCGTCGGGCAGGAACACGGGGTCATACCCAAACCCGCCCGAGCCCCGCGCCGCCTCGGCCATCCGGCCCGCACAAAAACCGAAAAAGACCCGCTCCACCCCGCCTTCGGGATCCACGTAGGCCAGCGCACACACGTAGCGCAACCCGCTGCCCGCGGGGGCTTCGTGAATCAGCTTGAGCAGGTTCTCCTCGTCGGTGGCGTCCTCCCCGGCATAGCGAGCCGAGCGGACCCCGGGGCGGCCGTCCAGCGCCTGCGCCTCGATCCCCGAGTCGTCGGCGATCGACACGCGGCCGGTGGCGATCGCGGCCGCCCGCGCCTTGGGCAGGGCGTTGTCCTCGAAGGTGGCGCCGTCCTCAGGGGGAAGCTCGACATCGTCGGGGAGCGGTTCGACGACGATTCCGGCGCCGCCCAGCAGCCGATTGAACTCCCGCACCTTGTGAGGGTTACGGGTCGCGAGCACGACCGATTCGATCCCGCCCAGCCAGGCCACTACTACTCCGGTGCGGAGGCCTGGCGCTGCAGCTCGAGCAGGGTGTCGATGCCGCCCGCCGCCAGCGCCAGCAGATCATCGAGATGCGCTCGCGAAAGGGGTGTGCGCTCCGCGGTCGCCTGGACCTCGACCAGCCCGCCGTCGCCGGTCATCACCACGTTGGCGTCGACCTCGGCGGTGGAGTCCTCTGAATAATCGAGGTCCAGCATCGGCGTCCCGCCGACGATCCCGCACGAGACCGCAGCCACCGATCCGGTCAGCGGCGAGCGCTCGAGCTTGCCCTCAGCGATCAAGCGCTGGCAGGCCAGGGTCAGGGCCACCATGCCGCCCGTGATCGAGGCGCAGCGAGTGCCACCATCGGCCTGGAGCACGTCGCAGTCGACGTAGATCGTGCGTTCGCCAAGCGCCTCGAAGTCGATCACGCCCCGCAGCGAACGCCCGATCAGGCGCTGGATCTCGACCGTCCGGCCGTCGGCACGCCCCTTGCTGACATCGCGCTGCTTGCGCTCGCCGGTCGAGGCCGGAAGCATCCCGTACTCCGCCGTCACCCAACCGCGGCCGCGGCCCATCATCCAGCGCGGAACGCTCTCCTGCACGGAGGCGGTGCAGATCACGCGCGTCTCTCCGATGGAGATCAGCGCCGAGCCGCTGGCCGTCCGCACGAACCCGGGCTCGATCGTGATCGGCCGCATCTCCTCGGCGGCACGTCCATAGCTTCGCTCGCTCATCGCCCCGAGCTTACATCCGGCCAGAGCGTCATCAGCCTGGCGAACGCCTCGTTGACGAGCGGGTGCACCGGGATCCGCTGGAGCTCGCGACCCTCGCCCGTCCCGAGCTCAGCGGCGAACGTCTCCATGGTCAGAACCACGCAGCGGCCCAGGGCATCGACGTCATAGCCGCCTTCCAGCACGCAGCCGACCGGCGCTTCGAGCTCCGCGCCGAGGTCGCGCACCAGCTCCGCCATCAGCGCGAAACCGAAATCGCTCACCGAGCAGTCGGCGAGCGGGTCATCGG
>JBAPXO010000824.1:0-4227 GCA_049284255.1 Solirubrobacteraceae bacterium
GTGGCGGTGTCGACCACGACCATCTGGGGGATCGTCGGGGCCCGGGCCGGATCGACCCGCTTGACCAGCGCGCCGCGGACGACCGCCTGCAGATAGTGGTTGATGGTGCCGGCCAGAAACGTGAGCGAGTTGGCCGAATGGATGTCTGATCGGGGAGGCCGCGTGCCCATCGCGTTGAGGCACGCGACGACGGCCTCGGTGCGCGCGACCAAGGCCAGGAGTGCCAGCAGCGTCACGCCCGCGAGCTCGCCAAGGCTCGCTCGCCGTGCTGCCTGCGCGATCTCGCTGCCGTGGCTGGCCACCAGATAGACGAGCAGCCCGAGGATGACCAGCGGGCCGGCGATGCTCACCGCCAGCCGCAGCCGAGGTCGGCGCGACGGCTCCTCGTCGCGCGCGTCTGCGAGCGGGATCTCGGTCAAGGCTTGGTTCCGGCTCGCGGTCGACGCTTCGACGCTCGCGTCGGGGAGACCCAGTCTTCCTCGTGCGAGGCACCACCACTGGTGCCTGCGTCTTCGGTCGCTCGCTGGCGCTGCTCGAGTAATGCCAGCCGTTGGGCAAGTACGCGAGATTCGTCGGACAGGCGCGAGACTACGGCGGAGAAGTGCAGCACCAGCAGCAGCAGGAACGCGAATGCGATTACGAAGAAGGCATTGGACGGCGTGGCGATCCCCACCGCATTGGAGATCGCTCGTAACAGCTGCGTCCATGTCGCGAGCACAAGCAGGACCAGCGCCGCTCCCAGCCACAAGATCGCGTAGCGCTCCCGCAGATAGCGCCGACGAACCATTTCGAACACGAACGCGAATACGAGCAGCGCGAACGCGATGGATGCCACTCGGGCGCCGAAGTGCACCTCAGACGCCCCTGCTCGCGGCAACCGGTGCGGGGTCTCCGGCTTCCACTACGGTGCGCCGTCGCATCAAGCCGACCAAGAGCGCGAGCGAGACCTTGATCATGTAGTAGGCCGAGCGTCCGGTGGTGATCGATGATCGTCCGGACTCGCGGACATGCATCCGTACCGGCACCTCGGTCATGCTCAGGCGGTTGGCGTGCAGCATCAGCACCGCCTCGACCTCCGGGTAGTCGTTCGGATAGTCACGGGCGAACAGCTCGATCGCGCGCCGGTTGTAGAGCCGGAACCCGGATGTCGGGTCGGTCACGCGCTCGCCGAGGATCTTGGTCAGTACGAAGGCGAACAGATGGATCCCGGTCCGCCGGCTGATCGGTGCTGGATAGCTCTGATCCCGGCCGAGAAAGCGCGAACCGCAGACCATGTCGAGGCGTGGATCGGAGTCCATCGGCCCCATCAGCTTCTCGATCTCGGCGGGCTCGTGCTGGCCGTCGCCGTCGACCTGAACCATGTAGTCATAGCCGTGCTCGAGCGCATAGAGAAATCCCGCCTGCACTGCGCCCCCGATTCCGAGGTTGAACGGCAGTGTAACTACGACCGCCCCAGCCTCCCGGGCGCGCCGGGCGGTTTCGTCGGTCGAACCATCATCGACCACGATCACGTCAAATCTCGCTGCGCGTTGGCGCAATGAATCCACGACAGCGCCGACCGAACCGGCCTCGTTATAGGCCGGAACGACGGCGAGGAAGGTGCCGGACCGAAACGCCATCAGCGACCTCTATTATCGCGGCGAGCAATGGCTGGCGTGTCGTTGACGACGGTTGTAGTCGCCCATGACTCGCTGGCCGAGCTTCGTCGGACCCTGCCAGCGCTGGTCGCCGAGCTCGGCCCGGACGACGAGCTCGTCGTGGTCGACAACGCCTCTCGCGACGGTCTGGCGGACGAGCTTGAAGGCCTGGCGCCGGCGGCGCGGCTGGTCAGCCTGTCGAAAAACGTGGGTTTTGCGGCGGGCGCCAACGCGGGCGCGCGAGCGGCGCGCGGGAAACTGCTGGTGCTGCTCAATCCCGACGCCAAGGTGCAGGCCGGGTGGGGAGCGGCAATTCGCGCGCCATGGGGCGGGGACTGGGCCGCATGGATGGGACTCGTATTGCTCGAGGGCGGAGCGGAGATCAACACCAGCGGCGGTGTACTGCATTTCACCGGCTTTGGCTGGGCCGGGCAGATCGGCCAGCCGCTCGCAGCGGGACCCCCCGGCCAGATCGAGGTCGGCTTCCTCTCGGGCGCATGCCTGGCGATTCCGCGGGCTCGATGGGACGAGCTCGGCGGGTTTCCGGAGCATTTCTTCATGTATTGCGAAGACGTCGATCTGTCCCTGAGGTTGCGGTTGATTGGCGGCAAGTTGGCAGTCGTGCCAGACGCAATCGTCGAGCACTCCTACGAGTTCGCCAAAGGCCCGAGCAAGTGGCGAATGCTCGAGCGTAACCGCTGGGCGACCGTGATCCGGACCTACCCGACCCCGCTGCTCGTGCTTGTGCTGCCGGCGCTACTGCTCACGGAACTGGGGGTCTGGGCGGTGGCCCTGCGAGGTGGCTGGGGCGCGGCTAAGAGACGGGCGAGCATCGATGTCCTCCGGGAGCTTCCCCAACTGCTGCGGGAACGACAGGCGATCCAGGCTCAGGCCCGCATATCGACTGCGGCCTTTGCCTCGCAGATGACCTCCCACCTCGACTCACCCTACTTCGGGCCTTTGGCGCATCAGCCGTTGGTCTCCTTCGCGCTGAGGTTGTATTGGCGAACCTTGCTGACGCTGATCAGGCTGTCTGGCGATGTTGTTTCGCGACCGGATCCTGCTCAGTCCGGCGCCTGAGTGGCCTCGCCTCCAGCCATCAGGTCGTCGGGCCCTTGAGGGGATTCCGCTGGTTGGTCGATGTTGGCGGCGGCCCTGATCGCGATGGCACCGGCCGCGATTGTCGCCACCAGCGCGAACGTGAGCACCCAGAACGTCCAGGCGCCGACCCAGCTTGGGCGAAACAGCGACGCTCGGGAGAATGCCGTACCCAGCGAAGCCAGCAGAGACTCCGGCGAGCGGTCCAGCATGACAAGCGAGAACTCAGCGGACGCTGTCTGGCCCGGGGTCTTCATCACGACGCCGGGGCGGACAGGAAAAGATCCGTGGAGTGAGAACGGGTGCGGGCCTTCATTCGTCACGCAAACCGAGACGGAGCTCCGGTTCGGCACCGCGCTGGCGAGCCCGGCCGTCAGGGCGGTGGGTGTCGTGCCGGCGGTGATGTCCCCTCGGGTGACGCGCCCGCCACCGTGGCTCCTGTGGACGCTTACTTCCAGTGCCGTCTGGCCCCCGACCGCGTTGCCCCAGATGCGGACACGTCCGACAGCTGCCGGACTCATGACTGGCCCCTCGCATGCCCCTCGGAATGGGGCAAGGACGGCGACCTGGTCCTGGCTGGGTGACCCGAGCGCGAATGCGCGCGGTTGCAGGCGCTGCGAACCGGTGATCAATAGCGCGATCAGCCCAAGGACGGCCACACCGACGAACGGGAGCCAGCTCCATCTCAGGCTCATAGATAGAAAGCCTGCAGGACGCTCGCCAGTGAAACGACCTGCAACATCAGAAGCGAACCGAGGACCAGCCCGCACGCCGTCGGGGGGCCGCCGAGCGGAACGCCGCTGACGATCAGACCGACAGCCAGACCCAGCAGGCCCAACACAGGCAGCAGATAACGGCCCTGAAGGATTGATCCTTTGCCGGCAATGATCGACCGGTAGTCCGTCAGGTGAAGGCCCGCCAGGAGCGCCACCAGTCCCAGAGCGAGGAACGCGAGCAGCGCCAGACGACGCCGGTCCCGCATCCGCGTCAACAGGGCGATGGCTCCCACGGCGATTGCCGCGCCGACCACCGCTCCGACCTTGTAGAGCCATTCCGGGAGCCACGGTCAGCCAACCGAAGTCACCGAGGCCCTGCCGCGCCCAGACGATGTACACCGGCAGCTCCGACGTCTTCCGGAATCGGCGCACGAAAGACGGCCGGGAAGATAGAACCGCCAGACATAGTTCAGGAACTGACGGATGTTGAAGGGTTGCCGATTTGAGCCAGGCGAAATCGTGTTCACGGCGCTTCGTCCAAGCGCGCTCGCCAGGCCGAGCCATCCCACTATGGGGACCGCCAGCGCGAGTCCCGCTGTCGCCAGGGGGCGAACCGCCGCGCGACGCGCCTGCGCCGGCTGCCGCTGCCAGCCGATCAGGACCGCCATGAGTACGGTCGGAACCAGGGCATACGAGGTCGCCTTTGTGAGCACTGCCGCGGCGGCGACCGCGCACAGCGCCGCGACGTCCCGTACCCGCGCCCGTCGGTTGATCAC
>JBAPXO010000825.1:0-4199 GCA_049284255.1 Solirubrobacteraceae bacterium
AGCCGGGCCAGGTCGACGTCCGGACGCTGCGACGCTACGCCGCCGGCCTGTCCGAGCGCGGGATGGCGCCGGCGACGATCGCCCGCCGGCTGGCCGCGCTCCGGGGCCTGTTCCGGATCCAGATGGAGCTCGGCGCGCGTGAGGACAACCCGGCCGAGCTGCTGAGCTCGCCCAAGCGCGGCTCGCGCCTGCCGCGCGTGCTCAAGGCCCCCGAGGTGGCGACGCTGCTCGATCGCATCCCGGGCACGACGCCGCTGGAGCTGCGTGACCGCGCGCTCTTCGAGCTCGCCTACGCCTCGGGGCTGCGCGCCGAGGAACTCGTTTCACTGGACGTCGAAGCGATCGACTTCGACTCAGAGACGGTCCGGATCGAGGGCAAGGGCGATCGCACCCGGCTGGTGCCGGCGGGAGAGCACGCCCTGCGGGCGCTCGAGCGCTACCTTGCGCGTGCTCGCCCGATCCTCGCCGGCGAGGCATCGCGGGCGCTCTTCTTGTCGAAATCGGGACGCCGGCTGGGAACCTCGGACGTCAGGCGGCGGCTGCGGACATGGTCGCGCCAGGCCGCAAGCGGTGCCCCCGCGCTCGCCGAGGCCCATCCACACGCGCTTCGCCACTCGTTTGCGACCCACCTCCTGGAAGGTGGCGCGGATCTGCGCTCGATTCAGGAACTCCTGGGTCACGCGAGCATTTCCACGACACAGGTTTACACTCGGGTAGAGTCGGCGAGGTTGCGTCGAGCCTACGAAACCTCCCACCCGCGGGCGTAGTACCAATAATTGGGGCGAGATGGAGACCAACGTCAAAGCGATCGAGCTGCAGGACCTTTGGAGGCGCTACAAGTCCTCCGGGGATGAGCGCGCGCGCGAGCGCCTCGTCGTCGCCTACTCGCCGCTCGTGAAGTACGTAGCCGGACGGATGGGCTCGGGGCTGCCCGCCCACGTCGAGGAGGCCGACCTGATCTCCTACGGGCTCGGAGGCCTGATCTCCGCGATTGAACGTTTCGACTTGTCTCGGGAGATCAAGTTCGAGACCTATGCCATCACCCGCATCCGTGGCGCGATCATCGACGAGCTGCGGGCCCTGGACTGGGTGCCCCGTTCGGTGCGCGCGCGGGCAAGGGAGTTTGAGCGCGTCAACATGAAGCTCGAGGCCAAGCTCCAGCGCGCCCCCACCGACGAGGAGATGGCGAGCGAGCTCGAGATCACGGTGCCCGAGTTCCAGGACTCGCTGCTGCAGATCTCCAACTCGACGATCGTCGCCCTCGACGAGCTGTGGAACATCTCTGACTCAAGTGGAGATCAGGTCTCGCTGCTCGACACGCTTCCCGATCGCGACGCGCCCGACCCCCAGGTGCTGATCGACGAGTCCGAGCTGCGCGATCGGATCGCCGACGCCATCGCCGCCCTGCCTGAGCGCGAGAAGCTCGTCGTCGCCCTCTACTACTACGAGAACCTGACCCTCAGGGAGATCGGCGAGGTGCTCGGGGTGACCGAATCCCGCGTCTCCCAGCTGCACACCAAGGCCGTGCTGCGGCTGCGGTCCAAGCTCGCCGGCGAGTTCGAGTAACAAGACCTGGGAGGCCGGCGCGCATGCGCGCCGGCTACGGCGGGTGCATGCACCCGCCGAGGGTTGGCGCATGCGCCAACCCGAACATCAAGCTGGATGACGCGGGCGGGCGCGTAAAGCGAGGTTGGATGCCGAGCGCGCCCGAAGCCCGCGCGGTAAGGTCGCCTCTGGAGCTTTTTTCGAGAGAGGAGACTCGCCATGCACAAGGCTGCGGATCGGATCCGCAACGTTGCCCTCGTCGGCCATCGCGGCAGTGGAAAGACGTCCCTGCACGAGGCGCTGCTCTTCCAAGCCGGGGTCGTCAATCGCCTGGGCAGCGTCGTGGACGGAACCACCGTCTCTGACTCCGATCCCGACGAGAAGGCACGCCAGATGTCGATCTCGCTGGCGCTGAGCTCGTTTGAGTGGCAGCAGCGCAAGGTCAATCTCCTCGACACCCCGGGGGACTCGAGCTTCGTCGCCGACGCCCTCGGAGCCCTGCGCGTCTGCGAGTCGGCGGTCTTTGTCGTCAACGCCGTGATGGGCGTCGAGGTCCACACCACTCGCCTTTGGCAACGCGCCAGCGAGCTGGACATTTCCCGGCTGGTCTTCGTCAACATGCTCGACCGCGAGCGTGCCGACTTCTTCCGCACCCTCGAGTCCCTGAAGGCGACCTTCGGGCAACACGTGGTCGCCACCGAGATCCCGATCGGCTCCGAGCATGAGGTCTCGGGCGTGATCGACCTCGTCGACATGAAGGCGTACGGCTACGAAGGCACCGAGCGCGACAACTGCCGGGAGATCCCGATCCCGGACGAGCTCGCAGACCAGGCGCAGTCCTACCGCGAGAAGCTCATGGACGAGGTCTCAGAGACCTCCGACGCCCTCATGGAGCGCTACCTCGAGGGCGACGAGATCTCCCACGAGGAGATCGTGGCCGCGCTCAAGGACGGGACCAATCATGGCGCCCTGTTCCCGGTTACCTGCGGTGTGGTCACGCGCAACCTGGGCACCAACCGGCTGCTCGATGCGATAGTCGAGGACCTGCCCTCGCCGGTCAAGCACGGCGGCCTGGAGGTGGGGGAGGTCACGCTCGAGCCCGCCGAGGAGAAGGAGCTCTTCGCCTACGTCTTCAAGACCCGCGCCGATCCCTTCGCGGGTCGGATCAACATGTTCCGCGTCTATCAGGGAGTCATGTCCCAGGATTCCCAGGTGCTCAACACCCGCACCCACAACAAGGAGCGGATCGGACAGCTGGTCACGTTCGAGGGGGCCGAGACCGGCCACACGCACGAGTTCGGGCCCGGAGATATCGGCGCCGTGGCCAAGCTCAAGGAGACCAAGGCCGGAGACTGGCTGGCCGCCCGCGATGAGCCGATCACGATGCCGAGCATCAAGCTGCCCGCGCCCGTGATGGCGTTTGCCGTGGCGCCCAAGGCCAAGGGCGACGAGGACAAGGTGTTCACCGCCCTGCGCCGCCTCCAGGAGGAGGACCCGACGATCGACCTGCACCGTGATGCCCAGACCGGTGAGGAGATCGTCGCCGGCCTCTCCCAAGTCCACGTCGAGGTCATCGTGGAGCGGCTGCGCGCGCGGTTCGGGGCCGAGGTCGAGCTCAGACCGCCACGCGTCCCCTACCAGGAGACGATCCGAGGGTCGGCCAAGGCCCACGGACGTCACAAGAAGCAGACCGGCGGTCGCGGCCAGTTCGGCGACTGCCATATCGAGATCGAACCCCTCGCGGCCGACGCCGAGGGTTCGGACTTCGAGTTCGTCAACGCCATCAAGGGCGGGGTGATCCCCACCGGCTTCATCCCCGCCGTCGAGAAGGGCGTTCAGGAGGCCATGCAGGAGGGAGTGGTCGCCGGGTACCCCGTCAAGGGCGTGCGGGTGAGGCTCTATGACGGCTCCTACCACACCGTCGACTCCTCGGAGATGGCCTTCAAGGTCGCGGGCTCACAGGCCATGAAACAGGCGCTGGAACAGGCCGCGCCGGTGCTTCTGGAGCCGATCATGCTCGTCACCGTCAACGCTCCCGAGGACACCGTCGGGGACGTCATCGGCGATCTGAACTCCCGCCGCGGACGACCGTTGGGCATGGAGCCCGCCGGAGCCGGAATGACCGACATCAAGGCCGAGGTCCCGATGTCCGAGATGCTCTCCTATGCCCCCGATCTCAGGTCGATCACCGGCGGGCAAGGGGAGTTCACGATGGAGTTCGTGCGCTATGAGGAGGTGCCCGGTCATCTCGCCGGCCGAGTCGTCGACGAGGCCCGCGCCGAGCGTGAGGCTGTGAAGGCGTAGTAGGCTCGATAGCCGTGAGTACCAGGTCAATTCGCACTTCGACCGCCGTTGACGCCTGCGATGTCTGTGGGCGCACCCTGCTCCGCGGTGAGAACGCCGAGGTCTATCTGAGTGGCGGGACGCGTCGCTCGGTCTGCGAGCTTTGCACCTCGCGTGCCCTCCATGGCGGCTGGGTGAGAGAGGGTACGGTCCCCGAGTTCGACGAGAGCAGCGCTCGTCTGGACCGCCGCCGTTCGTTGCTCGGTCGCCTCCGCGCCCGCCGCGAGTCCGGGCTCGAGCCCGAACCCGAATCCGGGCGCCCGGAGATGCCCGAGCCCCGCCAGCCGGCGCCCGCCCCGGCGTGGCTGGAC